>CAZBQP010000197.1:0-1500 GCA_964494075.1 uncultured Clostridia bacterium | reverse complement strand
GATGAAAACAATATCCGATACTACTTCCATGATTTAGGGGAATGGCTGTACGAGTTTTCCAGATGGGCAACTCTTTTATTGCCGATCGTGCTTATAGCTTGGATTTTACTCAAACAGAATTTGGAACGTGAAAACGACGCAAGCGCTCCGCCCGGCAAACCTTATCGAGCTTGGCAATGGATCTCTTTTCATATTCTTTTTCCCGTAAAACGTTGGCTCGCATACTTCTTCGGATTTATTCGAGAACGCCAAAATTTATGGAAATTTTGGCTTCTCATTGGTTTGCTGTGCTTTAACGCCCTGACAATCCTCATCGAGTTTTTGGCATTCTATTTTTATTTTGTTATTTCCTTTGATTGGATTACAATCTATAATCAAGTGTACAAACTTATTTTGGATTTATGGGCAGTTGTATCTTTTATTCCCCCATGGGGTTGGTTGATTATCGTTTACGTCGTATTAGAACTGTGGTCACGTTCAATCGGATATGACAATTTAGCGCATAATGAACGCAAGAATCGAGGTTTTTTGAACGAGCTCGGAATCGTGACCTATATTTATGCAGAAATGGGCGAAGGTAAAACGACAATGCTCACCGATTGGGCATTATCTATGGAAGCGCAGCTCCGTGATGACGCTTTGGAAGTTATTCTTGAATGTGACGCCTGTTTCCCGAATTTCCCGTGGTACGCTTTGGAAAAAGAATTGAAAGGTGCATATGAAAATCATGAAATTTGGGATAAATGGTCGTGCATATGTTGGATAGAGAAAAAACGACAACGTTTCGAAGCGGAGATAAAACCGGAAAACATCTTCGGATACGATATCGAGCATTATCCCATAACGCATGACAATAAATTGTACGTGGAGAATATTTGGGACGTGTTACAAGATTATGCACTTGCATATACGATTTACACTATTCAAAGCTCCTTGATTGTATCAAATTACAGTATTCGTATAGACAATCTTTTTATGGATTTAGGAAACTTCCCTTTATGGAATCACGATTTCTTCCGCCGGGATAGTCGGCTTTTGGATAGCTATTCACGCCATTCGCATATTCTCGATTTCGATATGCTACGCTTAGGCAAAAAAATGCTGAAAAATAATCCAAACAAGAATGCCTTCGGTTGGGGCGTTTGGGTGATTACCGAAGCAGATAAAGAATTCAAGAACACGTTAGAATTGGCAGAAGTAAAAAGCAAGGCAGACGAATGCAATCAAAAAAATGACTTGTCGCACGTACTGGTTAAAATGTCTCGTCATGCCTGTGAAATTCGACATAGAAATTTTGTCCGGATTATTGCAGATATGCAACGTATTGAAAATATCACGGCAAATTTACGACAGGTAGGCGGCGTTGCCTTTATCGTCGGACATGAAGAATGTAGAACAGTTCTTCCCTTTTGGGCGCCATATAAACATCTATCCCCTATTTTACTTCCGTTAAAAGCGAAGTTGGACGGATATTACATCAATGGACGTTTCTTAGGCTCG
>CAZBQP010000196.1:0-1529 GCA_964494075.1 uncultured Clostridia bacterium | reverse complement strand
TCGTATTAAAAAACGCATTTATTAGACTATATCAATATTCTACCCCCCCCCCCCATGAATTTGTCAAGTGTTTTAACCCGATTTTCCAAAATCTTTTATGCTATTTATTGACGTACAACTTTTCACGTCCTCATGGCAATGTTTCGTTCACCCACCACCGCATACAGCAAAAAAACCACGCTCAATCGCCATCAAAAAAAACAACGACAGGATAAAAAAGAAATTTTCGCCAAAATCACCCGTATTTCTTCTTAAAAAGCCTGAAAATCGGTTGACTAATTGAAAAAATTCGGCTATAATAGATGCGTATGCTGTGAAATTATGTACAGCATTGCCTTGCACGTCGGAGCAGACGTGCCGAATAAGACCAGGAGGTGAAAAAATATGGCTAAATACGAAATGCTCTATTTGCTCAACAACGACTTAACGGATGAAGCGAAGGATGCGAAAATCGCAAAATTCGAAAATGTTGTTACGTCGATGGGTGGCAACGTTGAGTCTTCGGAAAAGTGGGGTACCAAGAAAACTGCTTACCCTATCAAGTTTAAGAATGAAGCTTACTACATTCTTATGACGTTCGAAGCTGACGGCAAAGTCGTGGAAGAGCTTAAACGTATCGCATTGATCGATGCGGACGTCGTTAGACGTTTGATTACGAAGCTCAACTAATCAGAGGAAAGCACTATGAACAAAGTATTTTTAATCGGAAATTTAACGCGTGACCCTGAACTTCGCGAAACCCCTTCGGGCGTTCCCATGTGTCGCTTTGCGATTGCCGTACAGAGACCTTATTCTTCTCAGGACGGCGAACGTCAAACGGACTTCTTTGAATGTACCGCATGGCGTGGCTTGGGCGAAACGATTGCGCGTTATACCAAAAAGGGCAAAAAGGTTGCCGTAAGCGGAAGCATTCAAATCCGCAACTATGAAGACAATCAAGGTCAAAGACGTACTGCTGTGGACATCATCGTACAGGATTGCGAATTCCTGTCCCCGAGAGACAGCGGCGATTCCTTCGACGAAACACCTGAAATGCCCCGTCAGTCCGCACCTAAGAGAAAACCCACTCTGCAGGCAATGGACGACGACAGTGACATTCCCTTCTAAGATATAGGGAAACAAATAATAAAAGGAGTATTACGGATCATGGAAGAAAAAGCACCCGTTAGAAAGGTATTTAAAAAAGCGCCCCGTAAAAAGGTTTGCGCATTCTGCCAGGAAAAAATTGACGCAATCGATTACAAAGACGTAAATCGTTTGAAGAAATACATTGCGGAAGGCGGTAAGATCCTTCCCCGCAGAATGACCGGTACTTGCGCAGCGCATCAGAGATTGCTTGCAACGGCTATCAAGCGTGCAAGAATCACCGCTCTTCTCCCCTTCAAAGGTGAGTAATCAGTAAGTAGTAAAAATACCGAAGCATCACGCTTCGGTATTTTTTATTTTTCTAATTTTCCTCCCCACTCAAACAAATCTGCCGCCGCCAACAGCGTATTCTCCCCCACGCTTTTCAGCCTAACAGAAGGGCC
>CAZBQP010000195.1:0-1533 GCA_964494075.1 uncultured Clostridia bacterium | reverse complement strand
CGTACCCATGATCATGGGTACGGGTGGTAACTCCGGCTCTCAAGCCTCCGTCACCGTCATTCGAGCACTCTCCGTCGGGGAAGTCAAAACACAAGACATCGGCAAAGTCATTTGGAAGGAATTCCGCACCTCCATTCTCCTTGGCTTAACCCTCGGCGTCGCTTGCTTCTTAAAGCTCATTTTGCTCGACGGTATGCTTCTCGGCATGAGCGGTTACACGTGGGAAGTTTCTTTGGTTGTCGGACTTGCACTGTTCTGCACGGTAATCGTGGCAAAACTCGTCGGAGCAATCCTGCCTATCATTGCAAAGATTTGCAGACTCGACCCTGCGGTGGTGGCAAACCCCTTTATCACGACCATCGTCGACGCCGTGTCCGTCATCTTATTCTGTTACCTCTCCATCGGCATTTTAGGTTGATTGCATAAAGTCTTTCCCCATGAAAACGACTGCAACATTCCATTGATTTCATTCAGAAAACACAAAAGACATTGCCGAAGCAAAAATATACTTTCATAAAAGCGAAAATAAGCAAAAACGGAGCGTATCAAACGCTCCGTTTTTCTATACTTTTTCCATGTTTATTTAAGAATGGACGCATACCTGCCCCCTTCGTCGGGGAAAATTGTAAGAATTTTCTTTCCTTTATTCTCAGGACGTTTTCCGACGAGCATCGACGCTTGCGCCGCTGCCCCCGAAGAAATTCCCACGAAACAATCAAATTCGTTTTGCAATCGTTTTACCATTGCAAACGCCTCTTCATCCGTCACCGTCACCACTTCGTCATAGATGGTTCGATCAAGCACGTTCGGAATGAAATTTGCGCCGATTCCCTGAATTCTATGCGAGCCTGCAATTCCTTTAGATAACAAAGGCGATTTAGTCGGCTCGACCGCCACGACTTGACAAGCAGGATTACATTCTTTGAGATATTTACCCACACCAGTGAGCGTACCGCCCGTTCCCACGCAAGCAACGAAAATATCCACCTCACCAATCTGTTCTTGAATTTCTCTTGCCGTCGTTTGATAATGTGCCTTCCAACAAACGGGATTATTGAACTGATCGGCAAGAATACTATTCGTCGTACCATTCACAATTTCTTCAGCTTTTTCCACTGCGCCTTGCATTCCTCTCTTCCCGTCCGTCAGTACGACTTCGCCCCCGTACTTTTTGACGAGTGTCCTCCGTTCCACACTCATGCTGTCAGGCATGACGATAATCGCACGATATCCCTTTTCTTTTGCTACGTAAGCCAACCCGATCCCCGTATTGCCCGACGTCGCTTCCACCACCATTCCGCCCGATTTCAGCAATCCACGAGCTTCCGCATCCTCGATAATGGCGAGCGCCACCCGATCTTTAATCGAGCCGGCAGGATTTTTTCCCTCCTCTTTGGCAAGAAAACAAACCCCGTCGATATGCAACTTTCTAATCGGCGTATTTCCAATCGTCATCAAACACATACCCCCTTCATTTTTCTAAAAATTCAAAATTTCCATGGGATCATTAACAAAATGTTTTCCGCCTTGCTC
>CAZBQP010000194.1:0-1561 GCA_964494075.1 uncultured Clostridia bacterium | reverse complement strand
AAGACCAACTGTGCCGAGGCTGTCTTTTACCTCTGTACGGGTGCGTCTTTACGGATTCGACACGATAAGCAGCTCATTCGAATGGGTGCAGACTGTGCGAATATCGTGGCAGAAGCGGAAAATCGCTACGGAAAAGTGACGATTGAGGCGGATATTTATGAAAATAAACGGGAGATCCGTGTCAACGGAAGTAAGATTCATAAAAATGCCGATTTGATGGGGCATATCAACAGTGTGTTTTTCTCCCCCGGGGAGCTTCGCTTGATTCAGGACGGCCCCGACGAGAGACGGAGATTTATGAATATTTCCATTTCTCAAACCTCGTCTGCCTATTATACGGCGCTTTTGCGATATAATAAAATCCTCGATCAACGCAACACTCTTTTGAAAAATCGGGACGTCGATTTGGTGTTGGACACGCTCCCCGTGTGGGATGAACAGCTCTGCAAATATGCGGCGGTAATCGTCAAAAAACGAGCAGAGTTTGTGGAAAAACTTGCCCCTTACGCTAAGGAATATCACGCCTTTTTAACGGACGGCGAGGAGGAGCTCGTCATTAAGCTCGGCCGTGCCTACGAAGGGGAGGAAAGCGAGATTTCCAAGAAACTTTTGACAAGGCTGGAAAATAATTACGAAAAGGATTTACATTTGGGCTATACAACGGTGGGGCCTCATCGAGACGATTTGGAAGTGACGATCGGCGGTGTGGATGCTAAGGCGTATGCCTCGCAAGGGCAAACACGCACGGCGGCGTTGGCGTTAAAACTTTCCGAAGTGCAAATTTTCAAATCCCTGTCGGGGGAAGCACCCATTCTCGTGCTGGACGACGTGATGAGTGAGCTCGACTTGCCGAGAAGAAAAAAGTTGCTTAAATGTATTTCCGAGTTGCAAACAATGTTGACTTGCACGCACGCCGAACGAGTGCTGTACGGCGCACAATGCAATAAAATTCGTATTGAAAACGGACGAATAAAACGATGAACGATAGGGGCAGGTATTTGTTGAGTAAGTATTTGCCTCTTTGATAAAATCAAAATGACCAAACAAAAATAAAGGTAAGAAGGACACAATTATGAAAAAGAAACCTACGATTGCGTTGATGTACGATTTTGATAAGACACTCTGCGATCAGGACATGCAAAACTACACCTTCATTCCCAACCTCAATATGTCCGAGGAGGAATTTTGGAAGGAAACGGATACCTTTGCGAAAAAGAATTACATGGAAGGGATTTTGGGGTATATGTACTACATGAAGTACAAGTGCGAGCAAAAGGGGATTCCCTTTACACAGGCATACCTTCGTTCCATGGGGAAAAACGTCGTCTTTTACAAAGGGGTGAAAAACTGGTTTGCACGCATCAATCAATACGGCGAATCGCTTGGCGTCAATATCGAGCATTATATCATTTCCAGCGGTTTGAAGGACATTATCGACGGCTCGGATATCAAGGACGAGTTTAAGAAGATTTTTGCTTGTCAATATTATTTCGACGAATCCGGGCATGCAGTGTGGCCGAAGATTTCCATCAATTACACCCAGAAGACGCAGTATATTTTC
>CAZBQP010000193.1:0-1642 GCA_964494075.1 uncultured Clostridia bacterium | reverse complement strand
ATGTTCAGGCGTTTTCATGAAAACTTTGCCTATTTTGTTCAAAAAAATGATAAAAATGTCCACTCTCACTGGACGAGAGAGGAATTTTCGTTCATTTTAAGAAGAACCTCTTGAATTTTTCCCGAAGTTATGATAAGATATATATAGAAATGCAGGTATGAATGCAACAAAAAACTCCTGCAGGAGTTTTTTGCTAAGGGACATAGCAAAAAAAATTATTTGTAAAGTTGCATATGGAATAGAACAAAGGCAGGGGATGTTGTGGACGCAAAGATAATAGGTGAACATATTAAAGAATATCGAAAAAGCAACAATGTTTCGCAACGTGCGTTGGCGGAACAGCTTTTTGTGTCCGATAAGACCATCAGTCGTTGGGAGCTGGGGAAAGGACTTCCCGATATCGAACAGCTACCTAAAATTGCCGAAATATTAGGCATTAGTATTGACGAACTGGTAGGGGCTGAAAATGAGGCGGAGACGGATGAAAGTGTTTCTCTTGCCGATCAATATAAAAAAGAATTAGAGAGACTGGAACAGGAGTACGCAGAGAAGGAAAGACAAGCAGTGATCGCTGCGGCTCAGAAAAAGTCGAAAATGAAGAAGATTGCGATGATCGTCTCTTCAATTTGCTTTACTGTTTTACTTTGTGTAGGTCTTGTGTTGTCTTTATACAAACCCAGCTACGTACTCACCTTCGTTGGCGTGACGACTTCGGAAGGAGCTTCTATTAAGATTAAACAGGGAAAGGAGCTTCCCGAGTTTACGGCAGAGGGAAAGACGGTACTCGGTTTTATCGACGAAAATTACAAGTATTACGGAGTGGAAGACTTCCGTATGCCCGATCACGATTTGACGCTTCGGGCACTTATCAAGGAAGAAATGCCCCTCTTTGCGGCAGCGGACGGTAACGGAATAGGCAATCGTGTGGCAGAACACGTACGAACGGAAGAAGGAATCCCTGCGACAAAGTATCTTTTCCATGCAAATTCTAAAAAGCAGACGTCCATTCAAAGCAGACCTGTATCGGACAGCGGAAGTATGTCGGATATCAACGTGTACATGCCTTCGTTGGGTGAACGCTTCTTTTTGCTGAACATTCAAAATCTTGGCGATAAGGATGTGAATATTCGTTATCGTGTGGAGAATTTTGGAGATAGACAGGGCGGATTGGATTGTTGTACGCCCACGATTTCCGTCAAAGCACATTCCACGATGTATGCACCCGTACATTTTAATAATAGCAGCAGTTACGGCGTGTTTGACGGTTGCGATCACTTCGTCATTCTCGATCAAGACATTGACACCGACGTGGAGTTGGTTATCTTCGGGTATATTTACACAGCAGAGGAACTTTCTGCGATTGAAATCGTGGGAGCACCGGATAAATTCGATTATCAAGAAGGGGAAGACATCGACCTGAGCGGTATGCGTGTAGAAGCCGTATTAAAACGTGACTCGGTTACGGGCAGGGTTAAGCTGAGCAAGTACGATTGCGATATGGAAGGTTTGAAATGGACGGAGGGCATGGATACGCTCACCGTATCGTTTGCAGGAAAAACGGACAGCGTGCTTTTTTACAATCCCTATCGTTATAAACTTGCTTTCACACCGGCGGAAAGTATTAGAAGAATAGACAATGGTG
>CAZBQP010000192.1:0-1648 GCA_964494075.1 uncultured Clostridia bacterium | reverse complement strand
TTCCGATGCATAGTTTCCGGTAATGATGGTATCAATTACCAAACCTTCCGTAGAGTGAACGATAAAACGGACACTCCTACTACACATATAACAAATGATAAAGAACGTCTTAAAGAGCTAAAAGAAATGCTTGATGACGAATTAATTGCCGAAGAAGATTTTGAGCAAAAGAAAAAACAAATATTAGGTTTATAACACAACAACCAAGCGAACCGCTCGTCGCACGAACCCCCGACAATTCGACGTTTCTTTACGTCCTCGTTTCATACGAAAAGCCCCCGTGGGCAGACATCCGTCTGTCCACGGGGGCTTTGGCGCAGGAAGAGGGATTCGAACCCCCGTGGGCTTTCACCCAAACGGTTTTCAAGACCGCCTCGTTATGACCGCTTCGATATTCCTGCATAGTTTATTGTCAAATTGCAATCAATTACTCCTCACAATTCCTTCTTATTATACTCTCTTTACGAGAATATGTCAAGAGTTTTTGCCGTTCTCCACCAAAAAATAAATCCGAGATATACACTCGGATCTATTTTTAGTATTCTCCTAAAAACCTCGTGTTGCCAAATCCTCCAACACCATTTTGTAAAACGCCACCACTTTCTCCTTTTTCTTCTTGCGCGTCATGTAACACACCACTTCGTTGTGCGAAAGCGATTCCTCCATCACGTTCCCTTTGTACTCTCCAAACTCTGCCGAAGTTTTGCTCACCATGCCGTCCGAATAATCGTTCTCATAATGGCGAGAAATCAAAAACGGGATACCCAGGGTAAAGTCTGAGCTTGCTTTATGCATCACGGAAGAATAACTTTGACAATAGATTTTCCGTTCGTTGAGCAAGGGCGTAGCGGTAACTTCCACCTTGGATTCGAGCTGCTTGCACGCAGCAACCGCATCGGGATTTTCGTCTTTTAACAACTTGTAAAAGGCGTTGAACCAAAAGCCCAAAAATTTGAGGATAAAGGACGGAAGCTTGACAATCCTCGTCGCCACTTGCGAGCCTTTATGCGGCGTGCAAAGGGTGGTGAGAGACGACACTTTATCCCCCATGTCCAAATGTTCAATCATGTGAATGGCGTCCAAGCCCCCTTTGGAATGGGCTATGATATTAATTTTCTCAACTCCCTCTTTTTCCAAAATTTCTTCAATCTGTTTTTTGAGCTGCGCAGCGTTGTTCTCAATCGTGCCGACGCCGTCCGTATCAGCGATATAAATATGATAACCTTCTTCTTCTAAATTCTTTTGAATATACTCAAATACACGAAACATTTTTTGTTTCATCAATATGCCGTGTGCGAGAATAATCGGATACCTGGTAGTCATCTATTCCCTCCTTTCGCCTGTATTCTATTCACTCTACAATCTAAAATTTTCGCCAAAACTGCCCACGCAACCACCGCAATCCCGAGAATCGCAAGCACTTCCACTACTGCTGCCATGAACAAATCCAAGCTCAAAATCATCGTCAACGTATCGTTAAAAAAGGAGCCCATTGCCTGCTCGGGATCGGGAAAAATCAAAAAGTGGAAATTGCGCCAAGCCATGTGCAGATAATATGCCATGTCAATGTTTTGCACCAACATCTGCCCCCATGTAAACAGGAAAAACGTAGCAATCAGCCCTATGAACACGCCGTAAAACACAAGTG
>CAZBQP010000191.1:0-1681 GCA_964494075.1 uncultured Clostridia bacterium | reverse complement strand
TGCCAGTGCACGAGCTCGATTTTGGGGGGTGTCGGCACGTTTGATTTCCAAGGGCAAAAAGATATTCTTTTCAATGGTGCGCCAGGGGAATAATTCATCCTTTTGTAACATATATCCGAACGAACCGCCGTTGGTGTACACCTTCCCTTTCGTCGGAGAAAGAAGTCCTGCCGCAAGGGATAGCAGGGTGGTTTTGCCGCATCCCGACGGACCGATGAGAGCAACGAATTCTCCTTCGTTTACAGAAAAGCTTACGTCTTGCAACGCTACGGTTTCGCCCTGTTTGCTGTGATAGTGCATGGAAACGTTTTTGAATCGTAAAACCTCTTTCATTTGCGTACATCCTTTCGTGAGAGTGAAGTTTAGTTTTTGTACACCTCGTCGTATACTTTTTTTGCATAGGTGTTGTTAACCAGCTCGTTGAGGGTTGCGCGACGAGTCAATTCGCCTGCGTTTTCAATAATGTCCTGCAATCGGTTAAAGCTGTCGGCTGTCATGGAAAGTTCCGTTCTCCATGCGTCGATGGTGCGGTAACGTTCGACAGAAGCGGCAAGAGATTTTTCCGACACGCCTTCAAAGTAAGTAGTAAAATAGGGCGCAACGGCGGCGGAAGGGGTTTCATGGATATATTTGACGGCTTTGGTGACTGCGCGAAGAAATCCTTCCGCGGTTTTTTCGTTCTTATTCAACCAAGATTGTTTGGCAATATAGCAGGTGTAGGGAACTTCCCCCGAAGCTTCCCCGACGGAAGCTACGACGTAGCCTTTTCCTGCCGCTTCGTATTCGTAGGCTGTGGGATCGAACATTGTGCAATAATCGGCGGTGCCTGCTTCAAAAGCGCTTACCATGAGGTTGAAGGCAACATCATAATTTAATGTAAGATCGACGCCGTCTTGCAGGTGATGATTATTTAATACGTATTCAAAGGTCATGGCAGGCACACCCCCCTTGCGGCCTGCGAGAATTTCCTTGTCTTTCAAATCCTCCCAGCGGAAATTAGGCTCTGCTTTTCTCGAGACAAGGAAGGAACCGTCTCTCTTGGTTAATTGACCGATGACGGTGGGCACGTCGGTGGAACCGCCAACGAGGACGTATAAAGCGGCTTCCGGACCGCAAAAGCCGATATCGGCGTCGCCGGAAAGTACGGCAGCCATGACGCTGTCAGCGCCGCCTCCGTTTGTAAGCTCGATTTGAATATGCTCTTCCTCGAAATAACCGAGCGCTTCCGCCAGATACATTGGTGCGTAAAAGACGGAATGAGTGACCTCGTTTATGCGGATTTTGGTGATGTCCGTATTCGGTGTGCAAGAGGCGAGGGTTAAAAATGTAAGACAAGCCGTAAGGCCAGTAGAGACGATTTTTTTGATAACAGTCATGGAAGTAATCTCCGAATAAAAAAAATTTGGAATAATATATTATATGAACGGGCAATTATAATTGACAATTTTGTTTTTTCGTATTATAATTGATAAACAATGTAAAATAGCGTATTATCGCCTTATTATAGAACGAAAGAAACGACGGGGTCAATTATTTATGGAAATGCAAAAGACGTACAATCCCAAAGATTTTGAAGACAGAATTTACGCCGACTGGGAACAGTCTGGTTATTTTCGTGCGGAAGTAGATGAAAACAAGGTGCCTTTCACCATCATGATGCCGCCTCCCAACATTACGGGGC
>CAZBQP010000190.1:0-1703 GCA_964494075.1 uncultured Clostridia bacterium | reverse complement strand
AATTTTTATGTCCGCAAACTTCCCAAAGCTCTTCTGCAAAGTGGGGAGCGAAGGGGGCGCAGAACTGTATTGCAATGGATATATTTTGGCACGGATAGATAGGAGCGAAGAGTGAATTGATAATGCTATTATAATAATGTAGTAGGCGGCGGAGTTGGAAAACTTCGCCGCTATATTTTTATTAGCATTACGGAATGTGTAAAAAATGCCTCGCAAGATTGTATCCTGCGAGGCGTACGTTTTATACAGTTTATCCTACGATCAAATTGACAAGTCTGCCTTTGACGATGATACACTTCTTCACGGTTTTCCCTGCAATCGCTTCTGCAATGTCGGGGTATGCGCATGCGGTTGCCTGAATGTCCTCCTCCGAAAGACCTTCGGGAATCATCAGTCTTGCCTTCATCTTGCTGTTGACCTGAATTGCGTATTCTACTTCGTCTTTGACGAGGGCACTTTCGTCTACTACGGGATAGCTTTCTTCAAAGATAGAATTTTTATGTCCGCAAACTTCCCAAAGCTCTTCTGCAAAGTGGGGAGCGAAGGGTGCGATCATCAAAACGAGATCTTGCAAGCATTGTTTATAGAAGGTTACGTTCTTGTTTTGAACGTCGTTGTCGTATTTCTGCAATGCGTTGGTGTATTCCATCAAACGAGCCACGGAGGTATTGAAAGAGAATTCTTCCACGTCGTGCGTGATGTTTTTGATGGCGTAATGCTTTGCATAGTTCAAATTCTTTTCAGCTGTCGTCATGTCGTTATGACCGTCCGTAAGCTCTAAAGACTTTCTCACCAAACGTTCGATTCGATCAGCGAATTTTGCCACCGACTTAATGCCGTCGTCGCTCCAAGGACCGCCCTCGGTGTAGCTGAAGCCGAACATAAGGTAGAGACGGAACATATCCGAGCCGTATTCTTCGATATAGGTGTCGGGAGAAATGACGTTGCCGTGAGATTTAGACATACGGTTGCCGTCAGGTCCCAAAATGATGCCTTGATGCACGAGGCGTTTGAAGGGTTCGCTAAAGTCGATATAGCCCATATCACGGAGTGCTTTCGTGATGAAGCGTGCATAGAGCAAGTGCATACAAGCGTGTTCCGCACCGCCTACGTATACGTCTACGGGCAACATCTTGTTTGCCGTTTCCGTAGAGAACGCCTGTTTGTCGTTGTGTGCGTCGGGATAACGGAGATAATACCAGCTCGAACATACAAAGGTGTCGAGAGTGTCGGGATCTCTCTGCGCTTTGCCGCCGCATTGAGGGCAACGGCAGTTCATAAAGCCTTCATGACTCGCCAAGGGAGATTTTCCCGTGGGACGGAATTCTACGTCGTAGGGAAGCTTGACGGGCAGATCCTTTTCGGGAACGGGTACGGCACCGCACTTTTCGCAATGAATCATAGGAATGGGTGCGCCCCAGTAACGTTGACGGGATACCGACCAGTCACGCAATCTGTAATTGATTTTTTTGCCGCCTTTGCCGATTTTGGAAAGGTGTGCGGCGATTGCGTCGCGTGCTTCTTCGCCGTACAAACCGTCGAAATCGCCGCTGTTGACGAGAATGCCGTCTTCACAGTAGGGAAGTACCGTTTCCGAACCTCTCTTTTGAATGACTTGGGTGATAGGCAAGCCGTATTTGGTTGCAAATGCATAATCGCGTTCGTCGTGCGCCGCTACCGCCATGACTGCGCCCGTCCCGTAG
>CAZBQP010000189.1:0-1705 GCA_964494075.1 uncultured Clostridia bacterium | reverse complement strand
CTCTGTTGCGGCTTTGACGCCGAAGGCGGAAATCGAAGGGGATATGGGGGACACGCACGTAGGCTTGCAGGCTCGTTTGATGTCGCAGGCCTTGAGAAAATTGACGGCAATCGTAAATAAATCCAAAACTTGCGTAATCTTTATCAACCAGCTTCGTGAAAAGGTGGGTGTCATGTTCGGAAATCCCGAAACGACGCCCGGTGGTAAAGCGTTGAAGTTCTACGCAAGCATGCGTTTGGATATTCGTAAAACGGATACATTGAAAGACGCAGACGGCGCGATGGGGAACAGAACGAAAGCAAAAGTTGTGAAAAACAAGCTTGCGCCTCCCTTCCGTCAGGCAGAATTTGATATCGTTTTCGGCGAAGGTATTTCGCAGGAAGGCTGCATCATGGATATGGGTGTGCAATACGACATCATCGCCAAGAGCGGTTCTTTCTTCAGCTATAACGGCTCGAAGATTGCACAGGGACGTGAAAAACTTCGTCTTTACCTCAAAGAAAATCCCGAAGTTAAGGCGGAAATCGAACAGAAAATCCGCGATGCGGCAAGGGGCAAGGTGGAAGTTGTTGAGGAAGAAGAATAAAATACAAACGGAGCAGGAGATCCTGCTCCGTTTTCCATAAATTAGCAATTATTTTCACGAAGCGTTCACAAATTTTCTGTCAAACCATTGACATTTTGAAAAAAATATTGTATAATAAAAACGATAAGAAAAATTATAGGTCAGATTTTACTTAAATCTGTTGAAAATAATCATTATTATCAATTTAATTTTATGCAGGAGGCGCAAATAATGCACACGATTAATTTGAGTGTCCTGTTTCTTAGTGCAGTACCTTGGCTTGTTGGTATTGCGATCGGCGTCGTAGCAGGTGCGGCTATCGGTATTCTTGCATTTTTCTTATATAAGAATGATGTTGAAAAGAAAGTCGGCTCTGCGGAAGAACGCGTTCGTAAAATGGAAGAAGAGGCGAAAGCAGAAGCGGAAAAAATCAAGACGCAAGGAAAGGAAGAGAGCAAGCGTGCACTCAAAGAAGCGTTGCTTGAAGCAAAGGAACAGGATTTAAAATTAAGAAATGAATTCGAGCGTGAAACGAAGGAAAAGAGAGCTGAAATTCAGCGTATGGAACAACGTTTGACGCAGAAAGAGGACTCCATTGATAAGAAGGCGGAAGTCCTTGAACAGCAGAAAAACAATCTTTTAAAGAAAGAGGAAGAAGTGCAGGCGTTGCAGGAAAAACTCAACTCTCAGCACGAACTCATGATTCAGGAACTCGAAAAGGTTGCGCAGCTCACTCGTGAGGAAGCGAAACGTTTGATTATCGAGGAGATTTTGGATGAAACTCGTCACGACGTTGCCGTTCAGGTTCGTAACATGGAACAGCAAGCGAAAGACGAAGCCGATATTAATGCGAAGAAGATCATTGCCCTTGCCATTCAGAAATGTGCGGCAGATCAGGCTTCGGAAATCACTGTTTCCGTCGTTCCTCTGCCCAACGACGATATGAAGGCTCGTATTATCGGTAGAGAAGGTAGAAATATTCGAGCTCTTGAAAATGCAACTGGCATCGAGTTGATCGTCGACGACACTCCCGAGGTTGTTATTCTTTCCGGATTTGATCCCGTTCGCAGGGAAATCGCAAGATTGTCTTTGGAAAAACTTATCAATGACGGAAGAATTCATCCCGCACGTATCGAAGAA
>CAZBQP010000188.1:0-1720 GCA_964494075.1 uncultured Clostridia bacterium | reverse complement strand
CAACTATACGCAACACTAACGAAAATTTTTTTGGAGGATATGAATTATGGAAAATAACGTACGTCCCGCTTCGATGGCTCGTATCAACACCAAAGCGCTTGCAGACGCATTTATCGCAGAACAGATCGAGCAGATTAAGGCGCAGGTAGGAGACAAAAAAGTGCTGCTCGCACTTTCGGGCGGTGTAGACTCTTCCGTTGTCGCAGCGCTTTTGATTAAGGCGATTGGCAAGCAGCTCGTCTGCGTACACGTCAATCATGGGCTTTTGAGAAAGGGTGAGCCTGAAGAAGTTGTAAGAGTGTTCCGAGATGAAATGGACGCAAACCTCATCTACGTCGATGCGGTGGAACGCTTTTTGGGAAAACTTGCCGGTGTGGCAGAGCCTGAAAAGAAACGTAAGATTATCGGTGCAGAGTTCATTCGTGTGTTTGAAGAAGAAGCTCGTAAACTTGAAGGCATCGAGTTCCTTGCGCAAGGCACGATTTATCCCGACATTTTGGAGAGTGACGGTGTGAAAGCGCACCACAACGTGGGCGGACTTCCCGAAGACATGCAATTTGAGCTTGTCGAACCTCTCAAATTCCTCTATAAAGACGAAGTTCGTACGGTGGGGAGCGCTTTGGGGCTTCCCGACGGCATGGTATATCGTCAGCCGTTCCCCGGCCCCGGGCTTGGCGTGCGTTGTCTTGGCGCAATCACACGTGAAAGATTGGAAGCCGTACGTGAATCGGACGCAATTTTGCGTGAAGAATTTGCCAACGCAGGCTTGGCTGGGAAGGTATGGCAGTATTTCACGGCTGTACCCGATTTCAAGTCGGTAGGGGTAAAAGAAGGCAAACGTACGTATGCGTACCCCGTCATTATTCGTGCGGTGAACACGGTAGACGCCATGTCCGCCACCATCGAGGAAATTCCTTATGCGCTTTTGAACAAGATCACCGCTCGTATTACGACGGAAGTAGAAAACGTCAACCGCGTATTGTACGACCTTACGCCGAAGCCTTCCGGAACAATCGAGTGGGAATAATCGAACATATCTAATATTGACTTGCATATAGTGTACTATGAGGATTCCTCAAATACACAGGAAGGATTGAAATACTATGTGCAATGTATGTAATTCGTGCGGAAATTGCAACGGATTTAGCAATTCGTCCACGAACAACGGATGCGGAGGTTGTAGCGGATTGAATAATAGGTCGGCTACGAACGGATGCGGAGGTTGCGGCTTGTTTTGTTCCTGCCAACGGATGTGTCGGAATTGCAACGGGAATATTCACGTGTGGAATTACGGCTACGGCTGTAATTCGTGCGACAGAATCGCCTTTGTCGGAAACGGCGTGAGTACTACGGTTGCTACAAACGAAAATTCGACGTGTGACGATTATTACGCTCGTCAATATGCGTTAAACGGAAGAAACAATCGTTCTGTATGTGATTGCGGATGCAACGGCGAAAGAAATGGTCGTTGCTGCAATCGTTGCGGGTGCGGTTGCGGATAAACGAAAGAAAACAGCGGGGAAACCCACGCTGCGATAACGACAGTATCCATTTTTTGGGCAGACATGAGATCAAATCATGTCTGTTCTTTTTTTACTATAAAATATACACCTCCAAAATTTTGTCTAACTTTTGGGGGTGTATAGTATATGAGCGTGGATAATTATTGATTGTTTTACAATTACAGGCTACATAATCATTTGAATAGTGAATTGTAGAC
>CAZBQP010000187.1:0-1732 GCA_964494075.1 uncultured Clostridia bacterium | reverse complement strand
TATAGACGCTGCGCAAATTCCCCACGCTCTCGGAGATGGAAGAAAGCTCCTTTTCCAAACAATCGAGGTAGGCAGGTAAGAAGTGACGGGTTTTATCAATGGGCGCCGTAATAAAGGAACAATAGGCACATTTGGTAGGGCAAAAGGGAATGGAAACAAACAAATCGGTGTTCCCGTCTCGTTTTTCATAAATACCTTTTTGCGCTTTCAAGACGTCGGCAACGAGTTGAATATTTTTTTCACTGACTTGCATTTGTCGGAAAAGCTCGGTAAAATCCCTATTTTCTTCCCGTTCCATGTAGGCAAGCTTCGTCGGGCGAATACCCGTAAGCGCCCCCCAAGGCATTTTTTCCTCAAAAAGGTTGGATAAAATTTCATACAGACGAAGCTTCGCAAATCTGCGTTCTAAACGCTTATAAACAAGCTCGTTGCTTACCTGCCCCCTATCTACAAAGGAAAAGGACTGCCCATCGATGGTGAAATCATTGAAAAAAACGCCCTCTTTATAAGCAAAAGAGTGCGCAATCTCCGATGGTCTGCGTTTGAATAGACGCACGACGTCCAACAACTCGTTTTCTAAAAATGCACAATTCGTTACAAACATACTCACCCTCCAAACGAGGTCTAAATTCATTTCAAAAAAGGAAAAGCTTACACGAAAGGATTGTTACCGACAAGCGAACTCCGCTCATGCTTAACCGAGATAACAACCATCCTTATATGTCACGCAAAAACACGTTGGTTTCACGTTCCCGTTGCAAAGTCGTTTCTTCGTTATGCCCGGGATATACGGGATACTCACCTTCCAGCGACGCCAACTTTTTCAAAGAAGTGCGCATTTCCTCGGCGTTTCCCGTCGGAAAATCCGTTCTGCCCATACTTCCTGCAAACAAGGTATCCCCCGTAAACAAATACATGGTACCTTCCTTTGCGGCAATTAGATAGCAGCAGCTCCCCTTAGTATGCCCGGGCGTCCACAAAGCTTTCACCCTGATACCTTCGATTATTTTTTCTTCGCCGTCGGCAAAAGTCTCGTCCACGCAAAAGGGAATCCTCGGTGCACCAAAGTATTCAAACAAATCGGCAGAAGTGCCCACAAGCGGCTTTTCCGCAGTCGAACAATATACACGTGCTCCGCCTTCCTGCAAAGCAGCAACGCCGCCCACGTGATCAAAATGACAATGGGTAAGCAACACTGCGCTTACGCAAAGTCCACGCTTTAACAACTCGCTTTCCACACGAGGTTGAGAGGGATCGACGACGATTGCATTTTTCCCATTCTCCGTGAGGATGTACGTATTCGCCCCGAATCCACGAGGATAGATCGTGATAATTTCCATATATCTTCCTTTATTAAGAAAGCGAAGTGATACGATGTACGTCGTAAATACGCTTGTCCGATTTCATCTTTTTAATCAGCAAATCTACTTCGGAAATATCCGCCAAAGAAACGGATGCTTCCAAAATTGCATCGTGATTTTTGTCAATTCTACCATTGACTGCGGTTATGGACAACTTCATATCGGAGACAACTTGGGAAAGAACGGACAACGCCCCTCCTTGGTCGACAGCCCGAATGGAAATATTCGCATTAAACCGAGCTTTCGTCCCTGCGGCAATCTGCCAAGAAGCAGGGAGCAACCGCCCCTCTTCCACAGATCGCATATTCGGACAATCAGCACGGTGAATCACTACCCCTCGTCCACGAGAGGTATATCCCACGATTTGATCG
>CAZBQP010000186.1:0-1733 GCA_964494075.1 uncultured Clostridia bacterium | reverse complement strand
GTATTGCAGCAGCTTGACGAGTGTCACCATTCCCGACAGCGTGACTTCGATTGGTTCTTATGCATTCGCTGGTTGCAGCAGCTTAGTTTTCCAGGAATATGGCAATTGTCAATATTTAGGCAATGAGAAAAATCCCTATGTTGCGTTGATTAAGGCGAAAAATCAAAATTATTCCTCTTACACCATTCATGAGAATACCAAAGTAATTGCGGATAGAGCATTTTACGAATGTTCTCGTATGGGCAGCATTGACATTCCCGACAGCGTGACTTCGATTGGGGAGCGGACATTCCAGTATTGCAGCAGCTTGACGAGTGTCACCATAGGCGACAGCGTGACTTCAATTGGGGATTTTGCATTCTATGATTGCAGCAGCTTGACGAGTGTCACCATTCCCGACAGCGTGACTTCGATTGGGTATTCAGCATTCTCTGATTGCAGCAGCTTGGAAACTGTCTATTATAAAGGTTCTTCAAGCGATTGGGCAAAAATCTCCATTGGCTATAATAATTACAACTTAACAAGTGCTACACACTACTATTATAGCGAAAGTGAACCTGCTCTTAACGACGAAGAAACGGCGTACAACGGCAATTATTGGCGTTACGTAGACGGCGAAGCTACTCCTTGGGTGTACGATCCCAACGAAAAGTTGTATTCTTATGCGGTGCTTTCCGACGTTCATCATGAAGAATCGAACAATCACGGCGGCATCGAGGATTTCCAAAATGCCGTGTCGCAATTAAACAAATTCGATTTAGAGTTTGCGTTCATCGCCGGCGACATTGGATATTACAGCACGAGTGCGGAAATGAACTACTATACCACGACGGCAGCAACGGCAAATTTCAAATTTTACCCCATTCGAGGCAACCACGATACGGGCTTCACCGATGAGGTTTGGAAAGCAGGTACGGGTGTTGATGAAAATTTTGAAATTGTCAAAGGAAACGACGTTTTCCTCGGCATCAGCATGTTCGAATCCACCGTCGGGCAAGGAAATAAGTATGAAAACGCCACGTTGGACGAGCCATTTAAGGAAAATGCCGATTGGCTGATTGCGAAGCTCGCAGAACATAAAGGCAAGCGCATCACTATTATTATGCATCTTCCTATGCCAGGCGGCGCAGGCGTGAGACCTGACGTCACGTATGGTTTTAGCAGTGCTTCTACGGAAGATGACGAGCTGTGGGCAGCAATCCAAGCCGCTGATAACGTTACAATTTATTCGGGACATACTCATTATGAGTTTGCCGTAGAAGAAGTCTATCCGAACATGAATGTTTGCGACGTTGAAGGAAAAAATATCACCACCGTTCATGTACCTTCTGTGGCATATCCACGCAACTCTACGGGCGGCGAGCTGAACGAGAAGTCTGAATGTTATATCGTGGACGTCTATAAGAACAAAACCGTTCTCCGTGCTTTCGATTTGAGAACGGGCACGTTTATGGAAGACTACGTCTACACCTTACACAGCAACGGCACTGTAACTCGTGGAGAATAAAAATGCGACTCTATGATAGAATTCGCAGCTTACAATAGATTGAGAAGAAGTAATCGGCAGACAGAGAAAAACTCTCCGTCTGCCGAATTTTTATGGCAAAAAACTATGAAAAACGAACTCTTAAAAAACAACTGAATGGTAATATCAACGAAAATAGAACGTGAACCCACGGTAATACGTGCCTCCTTCGATCTATCGCACGACAAAAAATAACGGCATACCCAAA
>CAZBQP010000185.1:0-1768 GCA_964494075.1 uncultured Clostridia bacterium | reverse complement strand
TCTTAGAAGATTCGCCGTCTGCAAACGTTGCATTCTTCAACGTAACCGTCTGTTCAAACTTCTGTACCTTGATCGTGAATTCCGTCTGCTTGTTGTTGTGAATTACGTAAACGGTGTTGTCTTCACTCGTCAAAGGTTCGGTGATGGACTTGTTGTTGTTGAGCACCAACGTGTATTCATCAGTGCCAAGCTTACGGGTGATGTTATTACCATAACTTGCAAGAACGACCATGCCTTCGGGATTAAACGTTTCGCCGATTGCATATTCGATTTGGGGATAAGTGCCAATCTTCACGCCCTGAAGCTTGGTTTCGTGATAATAATATCCTGCAATCGTAAGGTTAAGCGATTCTTGAATATCGCTGTTTACGTAGAGTTCGTGCCAGCTGTTCTTCTGAGATCTACCTACGTTGATTGCAAAGGACATCGTTGCGTAGCCGTGTGCAGGAACGGTTACGTCTGCACCCGCTCTCTCGCCGTAGCATTCGATACCGTATCTTACGCTTACGTCCTGTTTACCGTCGTTATGTAAGAATAAAACAACGTGACGATCAACGTTTGCATCAAAAGGAATTTCATGCGTTGCATTCTTCATTTTGTTGCTCGTCGTCGTAATCGAATACATCGTACCTTTCGACGTACCTGCAGGAATCGCAAATTTCGTTGCATCCATTTCTGCGCCTTCCACAACGTGAGTTGCGTTGCTGAGGTTGTCCGCAGGGGCGAAAGCAATCAAGTTTTGACGTTCCACTTCAAAAGGTTCTCCACAGCCTTCTTCCGAACACTCCGACCATACGGAGAACTCTTCCAAAGAAGTTGCGTCGTATGATACCATATTAGATTTCAAATCGCCGTAGAAAGAGCCAATCTTATGATTTGCGAAAGGAAGCATTTCCTGAGATTCGATTTCATAGATTCCCTTTTCACCGTCTTTGCCGTTCAAATAACCATACGCAAAGAGCTGACCGCACTGCGAGCATCTGTAAGCCGTCTTTTTGCCGACTTTCATGCAGCTTGCTTCCACTCTTTCCACTTCTTCAAGCGTATGTTGACAATAGGTAAAATCAATATCGCAACCGCTGAGCAAACCAACGGAAGCAACAACTGTCACCGCAGAGAGAGTCAATGCCAATACTTTTTTAATCATCTTTTTCATAGTCTTCCCTCCTTACGCCGCAATCGTGATTTCGTAGGTCGTGGTGTATTCACCATATGCTACGGTAATCGTCTTCGTGCCGATGTCTTCAGCCGTGAAGGTGTAGCCTTCTTCCAAATCCGTCATATAGTTTGCAATGACAACTTCGTCGTAGCTGGTTCCTCCTGCCTTCACAACCAAACCGTTCGTCGTAAATGCATCACCTACTTTGAAGGTCGTCTTGGAAGCAGGTTGCATCAAGGAAATCTTGCTCACTTCCCCTTCGCAATAAAAGTAACCATGCATGGTCAACTTGGTTTCTGTGCTCACATTGCTCAAAAGCTTGAATGCGTAGTTACAACCGATGGATGCGCCGGGGTTCACCGTAAACGTCACCGTCTTGGTTTCACCTGCTGCCACCGTAACGTCCGCGACGCCTCTATCGCCATAGTTTTCCGCATAGTAACGGAAGGAGATTGCTTCTATACCGTTGTTGGTAACAATCAAATCCATCTTTCTTGCCTTATCCTTGAACGTGGGGACACGAAGGTTCTGCCCATTAGCCATCGCCGTGCCTACCACTTTGTGAATCCACGCTTCAACTTCAAGGCCTGCCGTTGCGCCCTCTTTAAT
>CAZBQP010000184.1:0-1772 GCA_964494075.1 uncultured Clostridia bacterium | reverse complement strand
TTTTTCGCTATCTTTTTTATACCTTTTGTCTCATATCTATTGTAATCCTACAAAATTTTACGAAATTTTTTTTATTAAGTATTGACAAGAAGGGAAAAATGGTGTATGATTATATAATGAAACAACGATAAAAATGAATGCGACGGAAGGAAAAACTCCCGATCGAAGAGATTTATTATAGGAGGAAAAATCGTATGTATTGTAGAGAATGTGGAGAAAAATTGACACTTCGATTTTGCGAAAACGAAGGCTTAGTGCCCTATTGCGCAAAGTGCAGATCTTATATGTTTCCGCAATTCCCCGTGGCTGTATCCATGGTCGTAACCAACCGCTTGCAGAATAAAATTTTGCTTGCAAAACACGTAGAAGATGATGACTTTATCCTGTTTGCAGGGTATATCAAAAAGGGTGAAAACGCCGAAAAAACCATTCCCAGAGAGATCAAGGAAGAGCTTGGCTTAAACGTTGTAAAAGTCAAATATATGTCCTCACGTTACCACACGCCGAAAGACATCTTGATGTTGAATTTCATCGTCATTGTCGAAGATGAACCCATCAAAATCAAAGAAGACGAAATTGCAGAAGCCCGTTGGTGTTCCCCCGAGGAGGCTATCGAGCTTATCCGCAAGGGTACGACTGCGGAATACTTCCTGCATAACGCCGTACGCGAATTAAAGAAAAAAATCTAAGTAAGCGACTCGTCCGCCCCATTTTGCACACACGACGCCCGACCAAACACGGTCGGGCGCTTTTCCTTTGCTATCCTTAAAAAAATTTGAACGGTGTACGGGCGTTGAGCACTCATACCGTTGACTTTTTTATGCATTTGCGTTATAATACATAGGATAAACAAAAAATACACGAAAAGGAAGGACGCACATGAACGTTATCGGGTTTGACAACAAAAAGTATCTATCCATGCAGTCGGAAAAGATACAAGAACGCATCGACACCTTCGGCGACAAGCTGTACCTTGAATTCGGCGGCAAGCTCTTCGACGATTACCACGCATCGCGCGTATTGCCCGGATTTGAACCGGACAGCAAAATCAAGATGCTGTTGAAGCTCAAATCCATCGCAGAAATTCTCGTCGTCATCAGTGCGAACGACATCATTAAAAATAAATATCGCAACGATTTGGGCATCACCTACGACGCCGACGTCATTCGCCTCATCGACATATTCAAGAGCAAGGGATTGTACGTAGGAAGCGTCGTCATCAACCTCTATCAGCCCCAACCTGCAGTGGACGGATTTATCAAACGTTTGGAAAACCTCGGGATTGCCGTCTATAAACATTACGCCATCGAAGGGTACCCTTCCGACTTACAGAAAATCGTCAGCGAAGAGGGATATGGGCGAAATGAATACGTTCCTACCAAACGCAGACTCGTCGTCGTCACCGCTCCCGGCCCCGGAAGCGGAAAAATGGCAACTTGTCTTTCCCAGCTCTATCATGAAAATTTACGTGGCGTGAAAGCAGGGTATGCAAAGTTTGAAACCTTCCCCATTTGGAACCTTCCCCTTTCCCACCCCGTCAACGTAGCGTACGAAGCGGCAACCGCTGACCTCAACGACGTGAATATGATCGATCCCTACCATCTCGAAGCGTACGGATCGCTTGCTGTCAATTACAACCGCGACGTGGAAATCTTCCCCGTCGTGTCCGCAATGCTCGAAAAGATTCTGGGATACTCCCCCTATAAATCTCCCACCGACATGGGCGTCAACATGGCAGGCAACTGCATCATTGACGACGAAGCGTGCAGAAA
>CAZBQP010000183.1:0-1775 GCA_964494075.1 uncultured Clostridia bacterium | reverse complement strand
CCCATGAACTGTCCCGGTAGTATTTTGGTGTACAAAAACGAACCGCACAGCTATAAAGATTTGCCTATCAGAATGGGAGAACTCGGTCTTGTACATCGCCACGAAAAATCCGGTCAGCTTCACGGGTTGTTCCGTGTCCGTTGCTTTACGCAGGACGATGCACATATCTTCATGACGCGCGATCAAATTAAGGAGGAAATTAAGGGCGTCGTACGCCTCATCAACGAAGTGTACACCCTCTTCGGGTTTAAATATCACGTAGAACTTTCCACTCGCCCTGAAGATAGCATGGGTAGTGACGAGGATTGGGAAGTGGCAACTGAATCTTTGCGCAGTGCACTCAACGATTTGGGCTTGGAATACGTTGTCAACGAAGGGGACGGCGCTTTCTACGGACCTAAGATTGACTTCCATTTGGAAGATTCTATCGGCAGAACGTGGCAGTGCGGCACCATTCAGCTCGACTTCCAGCTTCCTCAAAGATTTGAAATGGAATACGTGGGCGAAGACGGCGCAAAACATCAGCCTATCATGGTGCACCGTGTAGCGTTTGGTTCCATTGAACGTTTCATCGGGATTTTGATCGAACACTTTGCAGGTAAATTCCCCGTATGGCTTTCTCCCGTTCAGGTTAAGATTTTACCCATCACGGACAGACAGCTTGCGTATGCGAACGAACTTTCTGCCAAGATGAAAGAGGTCGGTATCCGTGTAAGCGTAGACGATAGAAGTGAAAAAATCGGTTACAAGATCCGCGAAGCACAGATGGAAAAGGTACCTTATATGCTCGTTTTGGGCGATAAGGAAATGGAAGCGGGACAGGTTGCCGTTCGTAGAAGAGATAAAGGCGATATGGGTGCGGTGAGCGCAGACGAGTTTATCGCCACAGTTTTGGACGACATTGCAAAGAAAACCGTTTTTTAAGAAAAAAATATAAAAATCGGGTGAAATTTGCTTGACAGGAAGGTTTCTTTGTGTTAATATATTAAAGCTAAGCAGAAGCAAACCTTCTCGCCGTGCGGTTACAAATCGGTACGGCTCGATAATTTTCCATATTCGTTATGGGTTGATTATGTAGAAAAAGGGTTGCTTTTGATAAGCAACCCTTTAATTTTTGCGTGAGGTATACGACTATTAAAAATCAGCATCAAATCAACGAAGAAATTCGTGACAGAGAAATCAGAGTTATTTCCGATTCGGGCGAACAGCTCGGGATCATGAGCGCGCAGGAAGCGTTGCGTATTGCAGAGGAAGCAGAGCTCGACCTCGTAAAGATTTCCCCCAATGCCGTTCCCCCCGTTTGTAAGATTATGAATTACGGAAAGTTCAAGTTTGAACAGGCGAAGAAGGAAAAGGAAAACCGCAAAAACCAAAAAGTGGTAGAACTCAAAGAGATCTATCTTTCCATGACCATCGACGTGGGCGATCTTAACGTCAAGGCGAAAAAGACGGTGGAGATGCTCGGCGAAGGAAATAAGGTTAAAGTTTCCATTCGTATGAGAGGGCGTCAACAGGCGCATGCGGCGAACGGAATCGAAGTGATGAACCGTTTCGTGGAATATTTGGGCGGTAAAGCGACGATTGATAAGCCTGCCAAAGTGGAAGGAAGAAATATTTTGATGATCCTTGCCCCTGCAAAATAAGGATTACAACCAGGACAAGCCCCGTGAAAGAACGGGTTGTTAATAAAATAGTAAAAAAATTTCGGAGGATAAAGATATGCCTAAACAGAAAACACATAGCAGTACCAAAAAGCGTTTCTGGCTTACCGGTTC
>CAZBQP010000182.1:0-1801 GCA_964494075.1 uncultured Clostridia bacterium | reverse complement strand
ACGTACAACGTTCCACCCGTATGCGTGTGCCCTTCGGCATCGGTCAGATCGGGAAATCTTTCCGTAACGAAATCACCCCGGGCAACTTCATCTTCCGTGTACGCGAATTTGAACAGATGGAACTTGAATTCTTCTGCAAGCCCGGCACCGACCTCGAATGGTTTGCCTACTGGAAAGATTTCTGCAAAGATTGGCTTCTTTCCCTCGGCATGAAGGAAGAAAACCTTCACCTTCGTGATCACTCCCCCGAAGAACTTTGCTTCTACTCCAAAGCAACGACGGACTTTGAATACAACTTCGCATTCGGTTGGGGCGAACTTTGGGGCATTGCAGACAGAACGGATTACGACTTGAATCAGCACTCCAAGGAATGTGGCAAACCCATCAACTACCTCGACCCCGTCACCAACGAAAGATACGTTCCCTACGTCATCGAACCTTCCCTCGGCGTAGAACGTGTTATTCTCGCATTCCTCACCGATGCTTACGATGAAGAAGTGGTCAATGCAGAAAAGAACGACGTTCGTACGGTGTTGAGATTACACCCCTTCCTTGCGCCCTATAAGTGCGCCGTCCTTCCTCTTCAGAAGAACCTTTGCGAAAAGGCAGATGAAGTTTACGCACAGATGCGCAAGCACTTCGCCACCACCTACGACGTAACCGGCTCTATCGGGAAACGTTATCGCCGTCAGGATGAAATCGGTACTCCATTCTGTGTGACGGTAGACTTCGACACCGCCGAAAAGGGTGTGGTAACCATTCGTGAACGTGATTCCATGGAACAGGTATTCGGACTTACCGTAGAAGAAGCCATTAAATATATCGAAGAAAGAATTAATTTCTAATCTCCATAAAAATAAAGAAAAAACTCGGGCACGATTTCTAAAGTGAACCCGAGTTTTTTTATTCCGCTTCTTTGTATTCAAAGCCACTGTTTTAGTGGTAATTTTTTATCTTTCTAACTCCCTTTAATAATGTCTATAGGTTTTTTCTTTGCAAGTTGAACAATTGGTAAATATGCCGACAACAAAGACAAGAGCAATACTAAAATTGCAACAATAAAAAAAGAAAAAGAATAAAAACTAAGAATATTAAATGGAAATTCCAACAATGTCGCACGAAATGCTAAATTAATAAAAGTAGTACAACCCATACTAAAAATGCCCAACAACGCTATCGTCATCAAACCGATTAAACAAGCTTCTATAATAAAAATTTTCAAAGTATCCCTTCGCGTAACACCCAACGCCCTCAAAATACCAATACTTTTAGCTCCATCTTTAATACTGTATCCAATATGCATAATATTCAAAATCAATGTTATTATAAATAGAATAATTAGCACTATAGTAGCATAAGGCAATAAATCTTCAAACAAATCGGAAAGCGAATATATTAAATTAAAAGCAATATTATCAATTTCCAAACAATTTTCATCCGCAAAAACAACTATCTCCCTGCCCGATATTTTCGATTTTAAGAAAAACGAATCGTAAAAATAGTAAGAATAAAACTCGTCCGACAATTTTTGAAAGACATCTTCAGTCACAACAATATTCGCATTACTTAAATTCAAGGACTCATATGGATTATAAATCCCTACTATTTTCACCCCATCTATAAAATAATCATATAGATTTATCAAGTCCTGATAAAAATCGTTATACTTTGTATCATATATATTTGGATAATACAACTTATGATTTAATAAGTAAGCCTGAGAATACCCCAAACTCTCAAACACATTTATAAAATTAAATAGAAACTTTAATCTTCCTTGTTTTCCCTATTGACAAGCCGC
>CAZBQP010000181.1:0-1826 GCA_964494075.1 uncultured Clostridia bacterium | reverse complement strand
GATGGCGCCTGCCTGTATGGATTTGTTGTTGGCGCATTTGCGTGATACGGGTAGAAAAGCGAGGGAGTACGACCTGATCGTCACAGGGGATTTGGGGGCGCTCGGCAGCCGCATTTTCAAGGACTTGATGTGGGAGAAAGGAGTGGACATCGAGCCGAATCACGTCGATTGCGGAGAGATTGTCTACAATGTAATTGAAGACGAATTTCAAGGTGGAAGCGGCGCAGGGTGCAGTGCGCTGGTGTTCAATTCCTATATTATGGACAAGATTAAAAAGCGGGAGCTGAATCGAGTGCTGTTCGTGGCGACGGGTGCTCTGTTGTCCACCATATCGAGTGGCCAGGGGGAGAGTATTCCCTGTATTGCGCATGCGGTTGCGATTGAAAACGAGGTGTAGTATGTGGGGAGAATACGTGGAAATTTTATGGGGATTTGTGAAAGCGTTTGTCGTGGGCGGCGGAATTTGTATGATTGCGCAAATTGTCATCAATTTCACCGATTTGACGTCGGGAAAAATACTCGTTGTGTTTATGTTGGCAGGGGTGGCATTGCAGGGATTAGGGATATATCAGTATCTTGTTGATTTTGGTGGAGCAGGGGCAACAGTGCCCATTTCCGGGTTTGGCTATCTGCTGGCAAACGGCGCAATTAAGGGAGCGGAAAAGGGATTTTACGGAGCGTTTACAGGTGCGTTATCTGCGGCGAGCGCCGGTATTTCTGCGGCGGTCATTTTTTCCTTTATCATGGCAATGTTGTTTAAGTCGAAGAGTAAGAAAAATTAAAAAACGCTCGGTGGAAGTCGAGCGTTACGTGGATAAGCCTGGTTTATTGCCGAAGATGTCCGATTGTAAATAGGCATCCGGGACATTACCGACAATGACGGATTCCCCGATAAGAATTTCCGTCAGCACGGCGAAGTTTTCCGTTCGAGAAGGCATCACAATGCTGATGTCGGCAATGACGTTTAAGTAGATAGAATGCTTGGTTTGGTTGATACCGACGCTCTCAAATTCCGAAGAAAAATCGCAAGAAACGCTGCTGACGGGAATGATACGAAAGTTGATATTCGGTCCCACACCTGCAAACGCTTCGATGCCTGTCAATGCGCCGAGGGGAATGGGGATTCCGTTCAAACTCAAATTTTTTAGATTGGATTGAGAAATGGAAGCGGTGTCTCGGGCGATTTTATTGATTTTCAAAGGATTCGCAGCGACGGAAATGATATTGCCCTCGTTGTCACGATGAATAGTGACCAAATCTTCATATCGCATTTCATCGGATAGTGTATAATAGACGGCGTCGTTGACCGCCACCGTCGTGCTGGCTCGCATTGTGGCTTCACTGATGGAAAGGAGAATGTTCGTCACATTTCGTTGAAAATGAATAAAGATGCCGATTAGGAGCAGGGAAATCGAGAGGAGAACCCACCACATTCTCCTTCCTCTATGCGTTTTTCCTCGTCTGTTTTGTGGGTAGGCGTAGGGTAATTCGTATTCGTTGAAGCGGTTCATTGTAGTATCTTTTCGATTTCTTGCAAAATCCGCTCGTTTCCCGAGTGAAAGGAGGAGTCTTGTAAACGGAGTCGCACTCTTTCGTCTTGTAGTGCCTCTTCAATGGCTTGCGGTAGGCGATGGAGCTCTCTTTGGGGCAGAACGTGACAGAGTTTATGCTTTTCAAAATAGGCGGCATTTTCCTTTTGATCGCCACGTGTCGCTCCTTCGAGGGGAATGAGAAGGGCGTTTTTTTTGAGTGCGAGTATTTCAAAAATTGCCCCCGAGCCTGCACGTGAAATGACGAGGTCGGCACAGGCATATGCGGCACCCATG
>CAZBQP010000180.1:0-1856 GCA_964494075.1 uncultured Clostridia bacterium | reverse complement strand
GAGCAATGCAGCGCAGACGTTACGTCGAGATCGGTAGCGGCAGGACGTTCTGTCCAGCACTTTGTTTCGACGATGAACGGCAACGCTCCCTGCCATGGGCATACCGAATGTGACGCCATTATCATGGATAAGGCGGCGGTGACGGCAGCACCCTGTCTCACGGCAAATCATATTGACGCGGAACTCATTCACGAAGCGGCAATCGGAAAAATCGCAGGGGAACAGCTCACGAAGCTGATGACGCTCGGTTTGACGGAAGCGGAAGCGGAAGAGCAGATTATCAAAGGATTTTTACATTGACGAATTTTGACCACGGAAGAGGTCAAGCAAAAAATAAAAAATAAAAACAGGAGACATAGATCATGAGTGAACTTGCTTACAAAAGAACGAACGTATATGAAAAGGCTGACGAAAAGCTCTTGAAAGAAATTTTCGAATATGCAGAAGGGTATAAGACCTTCCTCGACGAAGGAAAAACGGAACGTGAAGTTTGCGCAAACGTCGTCAAGGCAGCGGAAAAGGCAGGCTACAAGTCCTTTGAGTTTGGCATGAAACTCAAGGCGGGCGACAAAGTGTACTACAACAACCGTGGTAAGAACGTATACCTCATTCGTATGGGGAAAGCGGACGTTGCCAAAGACGGGATCCGTATTATCGCTTCTCACATCGACAGCCCCCGTATCGACTTGAAACAGGTGCCTTTGTATGAAGCAGAAGGTATTGCGCTTGCAAAAACGCATTACTACGGCGGTATCCGTAAATATCAATGGGCGACGATTCCCCTTGCTTTGCACGGCGCTGTGATTTTGAAAAACGGCAGCAAGCTGGAAGTGAAGATCGGCGAAGACGAAAGCGATCCCGTATTCTACATCAGCGATTTGCTTCCTCACCTCGCAGCAAAACAGAGCGCAAAGCCTCTCGGTAGCGCCATCGAAGGGGAAGACCTCAACATTTGGTTTGGTAACATTCCCTACGTAGCGGCTGAAAACGAAAAGGACAGAACGGTGAAGGAAAACGTGTTGAAGATCCTTCACGAAAAATACGGCATGGAAGAAGCGGATTTCCTCAGCGCAGAGCTTTGCCTCGTGCCTGCATTCAAAGCGAAGGATATCGGCTTTGACAGAGCGCTCATCGGTGCGTATGGTCATGACGACCGTGTATGCTCCTACCCTGCATACACCGCATTGTTGGACGAAACGTCTGAAGAACACACCGTCATGGTAGTGCTTGCAGACAAGGAAGAAATCGGCAGCGAAGGCACGACGGGCATGCAGAGTGCAATTTTCACCGATTTAATCGACGAAATCGCAGCATCCGCAGGGACGACTTCCGCAGCTGTTCGTGCACATTCTAAGTGCCTTTCCGCAGATGTAAACGCAGCGTACGATCCCAACTACGGCGACGTGCTGGAAAGAATGAACGCAACCTATCTTTCCCACGGTGCAGGCTTGACGAAGTTCACGGGTTCAAGAGGGAAGAGCGGTTCTTCCGACGCAGATGCTGAATACGTAGGCTATATCCGTAAACTCTTTGACGACAACGGCGTCATTTGGCAGACGGGCGAGCTTGGCAAAGTGGACGTCGGTGGCGGTGGCACGGTGGCAAAATTCATTGCAGCAATGAACATCGACACGGTGGACATCGGCGTTGCGGTGGCTTCCATGCACGCACCCTACGAAGTCGTTTCTAAGGCAGACGTCTACGAAGCATACCTCGCTTTCAGAGCGTTTATTAAATAATAGAAGGCTTTTTAAGAGTAAATCCGACGTATTTATGCGTCGGATTTTTATTTTGACGAAAAACGTGGCGATAAGAAAAAAGTTAAAATTTCAGGCAAAAAAGGGCGTTAAACAGTT
>CAZBQP010000179.1:0-1861 GCA_964494075.1 uncultured Clostridia bacterium | reverse complement strand
ATGCGTAAATTTAGGGCATATTTTCATAAGACTTCCCAACGAAAATATACACCTTTCCGGGCTTAAAAAGCTCGGTGTAGAGATTGTGGAAAAGGACGGGTACATTCATTGCGCTGCCGAACGGTTGAAAGGAGCGGAGATATTGCTCGATTTCCCCAGTGTCGGGGCGACGGAAAATATCATTCTCGCCGCTGTGAAAGCGGAGGGAATTACCGTCATTCGCAATGCTGCCAAAGAACCGGAAATTGTCGATCTTCAACGCTTTTTGAATGCGATGGGAGCAAAGGTACGAGGCGCAGGGGGTGGCACGGTTGTGATTGAAGGGGTCAATCGATTATATGGCGTCGATTATACCCCCATTGGAGACCGCATCGAGGCAGGGACTTATCTGATTGCGGCAGCTTCTTGTGGTGGTGAAATGGAAATTGAAGGGGTGGCGGCAGAAAATATTGCAGCACTTTTACATAAACTGCGTGAAAACGGTTGCAAAATCTATACGAAAAATGATAAAATAGAATTGTACAGCGATGGGAGGCTGAAAGCTGTCAATTTGGTGGAGACAATGCCCTTCCCCGGCTTTCCCACCGATATGCAAGCGCAATATTCGGCGCTTAGTACGACTGCGAAAGGCTCTACGCTCGTAGTGGAGAATTTGTTTGAGACGAGATACCGCTATGCGGCAGAACTTAAACGTATGGGTGCGGATATTACCGTTCGTGGACGGGCGGCACTCATTCGCGGTGTGGAGAAGTTGCACGGTGCTTCGGTGACTGCAGGGGATTTGCGAGGGGGCGCTGCGCTTGTGGTTGCCGCTTTGCGGGCCGAGGGAGAGAGTTGTATTATGGACCTTTCCCATATTGACAGAGGATATGCGGAGTTTGAGGGGACATTGAGACGGCTCGGTGCGAAGATAAAACGAGTGCGAATATAAACGCGAAAGAGGAAAGAAAAGTATGCAAAGTCAAAAGAAATTTTGGGTAATCTTATTATCGGCGATTCTGTTTTTATCGGGAGCGTTGTTGGGCTTTTCCGCCGTGTATAGAGTGGAAAAAGTGACGCTTGAATCCTACCTCGTTTCAGACGAGGCAAAGGCGCAAGCGGAGGTGCTTCAAGCACGCTTGGAAGAGGCATATGTGCGGGAGAGTATCTTTTTTGCAAATGAGGAGGATGCTCAAAAAATTATGACGGAATTCCCGTATTTTCGACTTGTCGGCTTTGAGAAATCTCATCCAAACAGATTGATTGTCAAAATTACGGAAGATGCGGAAGTGTACGCCGTGGAGACGAAGGGAACGCACTATTACATTCTCGGAGAGGACGGAACGGTACTGGGAGTTAGAGAGACGCCCGCAAACGTTTTGAACGGGGCGGAAAACGTGCTTATTAAAGGAGTTTCCGTCGTTGGAGAGAATGGAGAACTGCCCACGGGAGATCCCCATTTCAATGTAGTGCTTTCCCTTTGCAAGGAGCTTTCTTCGTTGCTCGGCGGTATTCGCAGCAACGTTGTTTCCGTGGAGGTGTTTACTCGAGAGCCTGAAACGATTTATCGTGTGACGATGCGTGAGGGTGTCAAGTTGTATTTCGGTGCTCCGGCGCAAAAAACGAGAGAGAAAGCGGAGGTTGCGGTACGTGTGTATCGAGGCTTGACGGACGAGCAAAAACTCTCAGGCAGAATTGTAATTTCTGCGAATGGTGAGGAAATTTTTACCGATTATTTGAGTAGAGACGAGTTTGAGAAGTGAAAATACTCGAAAATATGGGAAAACACGCAATTTGCGTGTTTTTTCTTGTCTTTTTTTTCTTTATTGTTGAATTGTCAAGTGAATGAAACACGATTTTCGAAAAAAAATAAAAAAAATAT
>CAZBQP010000178.1:0-1932 GCA_964494075.1 uncultured Clostridia bacterium | reverse complement strand
GGAAACCTTTCTTGACGGCGCTTTGCAGACTTGTGATTTTTGTCTTTTCTGTGGCGTATTTATTCACCCTCTCTCCTAATATTGTGGATATTGTTTGGTGGACTTTCCCCATTGCGGAATTTGTCACGGCAATCATTTTCCTCTTTATGTTGAAAAAGGTCGTTAAGACGAAAATCCAAACGTTGCCGTAAGAATTATCTTGCTTATTTTTTCTCTAAATGAGGAGAAAAGGGGCTTGTGTCTGTATTAATTTGCTTTTTGGGGACAGGAAAAAAATGTCTTCGACAAAAGAAGACGAACTTCTCAAAAACTCCCTCTCATGCGTGGTAAATTTTTGTAAAAAGGTTCAAAAAGAGCGGAAAAAAGCTTGACATAACCTTCGTTACCTGTTATAATAACGGAGTAAAAAGAAATGCGTTGGCAAAGGATGGTGAATTGAGAATGTCTACGGTTAGAGTCGGAGAAAACGAAAACGTGGAAAGAGCGCTTCGTCGTTTTAAGAGAAAATGCTCTAGAGATGGTATCCTCGGCGATCTTAGAAAGAAGGAATTCTATGAAAAACCTTCCGTAAGAAAGAAGAAGAAGTCGGAAGCCGCTCGTAAGAGAAGCAGAAACTAAAAGCACAAAAGAACTCACAGATAGGTGGGTTCTTTTTGTTTATATTGCGAAAGATGTCAAAACAATAAAAAAAGAGGTGGAGTATGTCAAATGAAAGCGGTCGCACTTTACGGGAAGAGGCACGGCTGGCAAAACGCCGTATAAAGAGTGGTTTTTGGAAGGAATGTGAAGCAGATATTTCTGTTAAAAAGGAAAAAGCAAGGGAACAGGGGCTTAACGAAAGCAAAGTTGGTCGGTATTTCAAGACGCAGGTGGAAGCGCAGATCGAGGGGAAAAAGGAGGATGAATTTTATCTGAAAGTTAAGAAAATGCTTCTTTGCGAAGGGGAGGTAAGCGATGCGATCGGACGGCTGACGGATCATGCCTATTTCGACACGCTCACCTACGAGGAAAAGCAACGGTATACGTTGAGTTTAAGCGAGCGGTATCTGTGTGCGTTAGAGCGATTTCGTCGTGAATACGAGTTTGAGACGTTGACGGGACACGCTTAAAAAAGAATAGGAGAAGTTTGAAAATATGCTTTTCGGACTTCTCCTTATTTTTCCCCGTATTTATCCCCGAGAGAGCTTGCAAAACGGCGTCGGTTGTGGTATAATATTCCCGTTATGATACAGATGAATGAAATCCTTGATAAACTTAATGAAGAACAAATTCGCCCCGTGATGCAGACGGAAGGTCCTGTGCTTGTGTTGGCGGGGGCAGGGAGTGGCAAGACTCGTGTACTTACTTCCCGTATTGCGCACCTCGTCGAGGACATGGGCGTGCCTGCTGAGGCAATTCTTGCCATCACTTTCACCAACAAAGCTGCCAACGAAATGAAGGAAAGACTTTCCTCCATTGTGGACGTTTCCCGTTCCTGGGTATGCACCATTCACAGCATGTGCGTGCGGATTTTGCGTATGTTCCCCGAAGAAGCAGGAATTCAATCCAACTTCTCCATTTACAGCGAGACGGAACGCAACAACATCGTGAAAAAATCCTTTCAGGAATGTGATTTTGACGATGAAAAGTTGCTGAAAAACGTCAAATGGCATATTGCAAACGCCAAGATGCTCGGTTTTGAGCCCGAGCGCTATGCAGAGGAAAATGCAGGGGATCGAGATATTGACGACATCGTAAAGGTGTACGCACGTTATCAAAAGCATTTGAGAGAAAACAATGCCCTCGATTTTGACGACTTGCTCAACGAGACACGCAATTTGCTTCGTAAAAATAAAGAAGTGCGTGAATATTTAGGGAGCAAATTCCGCTATATCCTTGTGGACGAGTTTCAGGATACCAACGAGGTGCAGTATGAAATTGTAAAGTTGCTTG
>CAZBQP010000177.1:0-1934 GCA_964494075.1 uncultured Clostridia bacterium | reverse complement strand
TATTTTTCCGCAGCTTCCCCTGCTTTTTCTTTCTTCAATAATTGTTTATGCGCTTCCAAATGAGATAAATATCTCCCTTTTATCAATTCCTTGTCTCGATATCTCTTGAAGTCTTCGGACAACAAAAAACGGGTATGCTCGGTGATATGCAACGAATGGTCGTCATACACGTCGGGAATGACTTCCCCTTTCTTCATGTCGAGGTTTTCCTCTCCTGCCTTTGCGATATGGAGCGCTGAAATATCCCTCGCATTTTCGTAACTCCCAAACCCGAACGCCTCCAAAATGCGATTTTTGTTTTCTTGCGTCAAATTTCCGTTCTCATCGGTGAGCAATCCAGCCTCGTATAAACTTAACAAGGTATTTTTCTTTTCCGCAGGCGAAATCGTCTCTTTAGATTCAAACTGTAAATCGTTGACGTCAAGCCCGGACGCATTAAAATAGTACACCTGCGCCTTTTTATTTTCTCCCGTGAGCGTCATGAGCCTTGCCGAGCCGGCAAACTGCCGATACAATCGCAAAATTTGTCTGCCGACCTCTTTCAACGCCCGTTCTATACTCTTCACCGTTGCCGACAATCTCGATTCATCTTGGGAGAGCAACAACTGCAACCCGGTTGCGCTCGTCACACGCACGGGCATAGAGTCCTTTGCTAAATCGCTCACGCCGGATATTTTGGCAAATTCATTTTCCAAAAGTTCCTCTTCTGCCTGAAAATCACTTGGAATACTGCCGCAATCCAACATTTCAGGCGGCTTTCCTCCCTGTCGATACACAAGTACTTTCCCGGGCAACAAACCCTCTTCGGAAAGCTCGTCCGTATCAATCGAGCCGTCCTCCACCGTCAGCACTCCCATGGAGAGCCTGTTCAAAAACTCATACTTACGATTTTTCACCGCATTGTACGCCCGTTGCACGGGAATGAGCCGATCAATAATACTCACCCCGAAAAACGCACCCGGCAATCGTAAACAATCCTGTTTCACGAAAGGAAAACCACGCTCGTTGCGCTCCCCGTTCACAAAGGGAAGTACGTCCGAATACAGCAGTTTTCCACCTGCCACGATTTCGAGTTTCCCCAGCGGAGCATCTACACTCGGACGAGTATATCGTTCAATGAGCATCTCCGCATCTTCGACGTCGGCAACGTTCATTCCTGCCTTTTGATAGGGGAGCTTTGCAGTGGAAGGCTCGCTATACTGTCCGATACCCGAAATCGTTCGCCCTGCCAACGCCACGCCAAATCTCTCCTCTATATAGGAAACGGGCACCGCTCGTGCATGAATGACACTCCGTACGTTTTCAAAATCCTCCACATCCAGTCGGTCAGGAAAAATCTCAAACGGTGGCACAACGCTGATGCGCACTTCTCCTTCGTAAATCGGCTGATTTTCCTCGTCAACAGCTACCTGCCTGCCACCTTGCGCATTCCAGTCCACCTTAAAAAAGGAAGAACCGCACGTTTCCGACCAAGTCGTTGCACGAGAGGCAAGCTCCTGTAAGCCGATTCTGTCCTGTACGTAACGCAAAATCCCCGTTGCAAGTTGCGCCGCCTTCACGTCCCCATCTTCATCTGAAAACGCTCGCACCGTCAATTCCGGTCTCATGTGTTCAAGCTTTGCAATACGTGATTCCACAGTAGGCGCAATATGATTGAACACCCGTCGAGACTGCCAATAAAATTGTGGATCTTCCTCAACGATGCCCCCAAATGGAGAAACGTCGCAATACTGATTCCCACTTAAAAAGTTGATATTGAGCATCCAACCGCTCTCAATCGAACGCCTCTCCTCACGCCTCTTTTCAAAATCAGCCGTCACCTCTGCTGCAATGCGTGCGTTTTCCCTTTCCTTTTGTTGCGCCAAGGTGTCCTTGGTTAGTTTCACCTCGTCTCCCTTCATGATATTTCCTCCCCATTTTTTACTTTCATTTCG
>CAZBQP010000176.1:0-2028 GCA_964494075.1 uncultured Clostridia bacterium | reverse complement strand
TCACAGGTTTGCACGTATGCGGCAGCACTTTCGTAATCGGAAAAGGTTTGATATTTTGCGGTGGGAATGTCGTATTTTCGCATAAGTTCCTTAGAGAATGCCTTGCTCGCCTCGATAATTGCCGCTCTCTTATTTGGACCAAACGCACGATGACCACGACGTTCTAACTCGTCCACCAACCCGAGTGCCAAAGGATCGTCGGGAGTCACGACGGTGAAATCAATATCACCCTTTTGATCAACCCAGTCGCCAACCGCTTTGACGTCGCAATAATCGACGTTGACAAGTTCGGCAAGTCGAGCAATTCCGGCATTGCCTTTCATGGCATAAATTTTATCCACCTTCGGCGACTTTGAAAGCGCCTGTATAACGGCATGCTCTCGACCGCCGTTTCCGATAACCAAAACGTTCATAGTGTTTTCCTTTTTATTTTTCCTTACTCTCATAAAGAGGGTATTCTCTCGCAAGAATTATTGAATGATATACGCCTATACAAAAACGCCATTCGTATAAAAACCCACTCTACAAATCAGCGAATATATACTTTTCTGCCCTGTTTTTCCACTCTGCCTTCGCAAAGTAATTTCACGCATTCGGGAAGCATACGATGCTCTTCTTTCAAAATGCGAGCCTGCAAACTCTCGGGGGTATCGTCTGCCTCGACAGGCACCGCACGCTGCATTATGATAGCGCCCCCGTCCACGTCCGCCTCGACGAAATGAACGGTTGCACCACTCAATTTCACACCGTATTCGATTGCCTTCTGATGCACTTTAATCCCGTAATATCCCATACCGCAAAAAGCAGGAATCAACGAAGGGTGAATATTGATGATGGCGTTTTCAAACTGCTTGATAAAGCTTTCGGGTACGACCAACAACCAGCCTGCAAGCACAACGTAATCCACTCCTTCCGCTTTCAAAATATTTGCAATGCGAACATAAAACGCTTCTTTCGTCTCCGTATTTTTGTCGAAAACGAGGGCTTCAATTCCATGTTTTTTCGCACGCTCGATTGCGCCGATTTCAGGTTTAGAGGCTACCAGGTATTTGATGAGGCAAAAATTCTCCCGTTCGTTGGCGTCGATGACGGACTGAAAATCCGTGCCGCCTCCCGATGCAAATACTGCTATTTTTTTCATGTCAATTTCCTTATTGTAAGATAACGCCTTTGCCTTCGACCGCCCTTCCGATCACAACAACGTCTTCCCCCGTTTCCTTTAAGGACTGCATGGCTGCTTCTACGTTTTCAGGACTTACGCACACGATCATGCCGATCCCCATATTGAAGGTGTTATAGATCTGCTCGTCCGTAATTCCTGCTCGTTTTTGCATCACTTTGAACACGGGAGGCACGTCGTACGATTTCGTATCGATCTCCGCAGCCACCCCTTCGGGTAAAATACGAGGAATATTTTCGATAAATCCACCACCCGTAATATGCGCCCCTTTCACCTCCACCTTTTCGATGAGGGAAAGAATACTCTTGACGTAAATTCGCGTCGGCTTCAACAACACTTCCGCAGGTGTTGCGCCAAGCTCTTCGTCATAGCGTTCCAACGCCGCCTTGTCGCTGTCGCCGAACAACTTACGAACAAGGGAGTATCCGTTGGAATGCACCCCCGTAGACTTCAAGCCGATAAGCACGTCACCGGGGCGAATATCCTTCCCATTGATGACCTTTTTCTTATCAACGATCCCTACGGCAAAACCTGCCAAATCGTACTCACCTTCGGGATAAAAACCGGGCATTTCCGCCGTTTCACCGCCGATGAGAGCGCAGCCTGCTTGCTTACAACCTTCTGCAATCCCCTTGACCACTTCCGCTTCCGATTCGGGATACAGTCTGCCGCAAGCATAATAATCGAGGAAAAACAAAGGTTTTGCCCCCTGACAAACGATGTCGTTGACGCACATTGCCACGGCGTCGATACCGATGGTGTCGTGCTTTTCCAAAACGAAAGCATATTTCAACTTCGTGCCTACCCCGTCTGTGCCGGCAACAAGGATCGGTTCTTCCATTTTCTCG
>CAZBQP010000175.1:0-2115 GCA_964494075.1 uncultured Clostridia bacterium | reverse complement strand
CTTTAGCAATGTTTCTTCCGTTGCTTATAGTTATTAAAGATATCTCCATTCATGTAAAACAGGGAAACTTTTTGACTATGAGAAAAGTTAGGAGGATCCGCATTGCGTTCTTATGCGGCTTTGTAGCAAATCTTGCAGTTACCGTTTATATTCTCTTTGGCACGACAGGGATGAATGTAACGCTTATGTGGATATACGCGATTGTGAACGTGATTGCGTTGTCTCTCGGAATGACGATTGCATTGAAGGCATTCTCAAAAAGCGGTACGCAAGATATGTCAAAAAAGATCGTGCGTAGCTAAATACTTGTACGCAAAAAAAAGCGAACTCTGTATGTACAGAGTTCGTTTTGTGTTAACGAGATTTCTTTCGACAACACACCATGAGTGGCGGACCTTAGTTTTCCGAGATGAAAACCTTTTTGAATCGGAGTATTGACAACGAAAGGAAAATTTGATATAATAAAGGGAGAATAGGGAAAGTTTTCACTTATCTTTCACCTGACGTTGTGTTAACGTTAACAAAATTTGGTTATATTATATATATAATCGTGAAGTGCGCTGTCGTTTGGCGTAAAAAATGCAAAATTAGAAGAGGTAAACGATGAAAATATTGATTGTAGACGACGAAGTGATGATTCGCGAAGTCCTTCGTGAATACGTGGAATTTGAAGGCAACGAAGCGTTTGAAGCAGCCGACGGCATGGAAGCGGTGCGGCTTTGTCGTGAAAATGATTACGATTTGATCCTCATGGATGTGATGATGCCTCATTTGGACGGATTCTCTGCCGTAAAGGAAATTCGCAAGACAAAAGATATTCCCGTGATTATGCTCTCCGCACGGAGTGAGGAATATGATAAGTTGTTTGCCTTTGAGATCGGAGCGGACGATTACGTGACAAAGCCTTTCTCTCCGAAGGAAGTAATGGCACGCATTAACGCCGTGACCAAGCGTCGTATGGCAATGGAGGAAGAAAAGCAAAACTTCAAATTCGAGGGCTTGGAAATTGATATGGCAGGCAGAAACGTCTACGTGGACGGGGAAAAGGTGGTGCTTACGCCCAAAGAATACGAGCTGCTCTTTTACCTGGTGCGCAATAAGGGTATTGCATTGACGAGAGAAAAACTCCTTTACGACGTTTGGGGGTTCGATTTCTACGGCGACGATCGTACGGTGGACACTCACGTGAAAATGTTGCGTGGAAATTTGAAAGATTATCGAAAATTCATCGTGACCTTGCGTGGACTTGGTTATAAATTTGAAGTGTAATGAAAGACAAGCAGACGAAAAAATCTAAAAAGTCCGAGAAGGTGAGAGGGCGTTTCTTTAATAAATTCACCTTTCGGACAAGACAAAACGCCTCCAGTATCTATTTTTTACTGTGGGCGCTTTTTGGCGTTCTTTCTCTTGTGATCGTGCTCTTTTCGGGGTTCAGTCAGCGAATCGTGCTGTCGCAATCGTATAAGGAACAAGCGGCTCGAGGGATTTTTGAGAAGGGACAAAAAATTGAGGCGGATCTCGGCTATGGCCTTCCCGACTGGGCAGGGGGCAATTACAGCGGCTATATTCGTGTGCTTGCTCAAAAATACGACGTGAATATCTACGTCTTGGACGATAAGGGAATGTTGATTTTTCCTCGGGAGTATAACTTTGATTCCAATGCGCCCGAAGTGGAGGAAATGGTGAATTTTTCCGAAGAATTTCAGGTGCTTATCGACAAGTTGCAGGGAGAACTGTATACCATATACGAGTACGAGGAAAAAAATGAATTCGTCTATGCAGCCAAGGTGGAATTGCTCCCTTCTGCCGACACGTATTTGTACGTGACGCAATCCCTCAATTTTTTGGAGAAAGTGGGCGCACACATGAACGTGCGTATGGTGCTTATCTCCGTGTTCTTGCTCGTACTTTCTTTTGCTGTGACGAGTGCGGTGGCGGGCTGGTTTACTACCCCGATTACGGAAATTACCCAAAAGGCGCATAAGCTTGCGCAAAGAGATTTTGACGTCGATTTCCAAGGGGGAAATTATTGCAAAGAGATGGTGGAGCTTGCCGATGCGCTCAACTACGCACGTGACGAGTTGTCCAAGACCGACCGCATGCAAAAGGAGCTTA
>CAZBQP010000174.1:0-2194 GCA_964494075.1 uncultured Clostridia bacterium | reverse complement strand
AAACACGTTAAAAATAAAGGGGCGGAAACATTGACTTTTTATGAAAAATATGATACAATGATAGAAGAGGAAACGGGGGGAGTATGGGCGAAAAAATCACATTTAGACGGATGTTTGATAGGCGTCCGCCTCTTTTTGAAAAAGAGTATTTTGAGGGGTTGCCCTATTGCATATATGCGCCGAAGCTCTCCAAAGGGGAGAGAGTGCCGCTTGTGCTCTTTTTGCACGGAGTCGGGGAGCGAGGACAGGATAACGAGCTGCAGCTAAGACGTGCCATACAAAAAGTGGTTAATCGTAAGGGGAAATCCCCTTTTATGCGTGCGGTGGTTTTGGCGCCGCAATGCCCGATGGGCAGCTACTGGACGAATGTCGATCACAAAGGCACGTATTTGCAGTCGCAAACGCCTGAAACGGCGGCTTTGCATCAGGTGGCGGAGCTTGTCAAGCGCTATTGCGAAGACGAGAGAATTGATAGGAAACGAGTGTACGTCGTGGGAATGTCCATGGGCGGCTACGCAACATGGGATTTGGTTGCACGTTATCCTGAGCTGTTTGCTGCAGCTGTTGCAATTTGTGGTGGCGGACCTGTAGATCGTGCGGAGATTTTGAAAGAGATTCCCATATACGTCTTTCACGGTGAAAAGGATTCCGTCGTGCCCTATCAGGCGAGCGCCGATACGGTAGCTGCGATTAAAGGGGTAGGTGGAAGGTCTGTTTTCTTCAAAACCTATCCATGGGGACGAGAGAATTGATAGGAAACGAGTGTACGTCGTGGGAATGTCCATGGGCGGCTACGCAACATGGGATTTGGTTGCACGTTATCCTGAGCTGTTTGCTGCAGCTGTTGCAATTTGTGGTGGCGGACCTGTAGATCGTGCGGAGATTTTGAAAGAGATTCCCATATACGTCTTTCACGGTGAAAAGGATTCCGTCGTGCCCTATCAGGCGAGCGCCGATACGGTAGCTGCGATTAAAGGGGTAGGTGGAAGGTCTGTTTTCTTCAAAACCTATCCATGGGGACGGCACAATGTTTGGAATAAAGCGATCACCTTTTCGGGGGATCGAGAGAATCCGCCTTTGAGTGAATGGTTATTTGCACAGCGGAAAAGGGAAAAATAAGGAGAGAATAGGAAATGGCAAAATTGTATTTCAAGTATGGCGCAATGGGATCGTCGAAAACGGCGAATGCGTTGATTACCAAGTTCAATTATGAGGAGCGCAATATGCGTGTGTGGTTGATTAAGCCCTCGATAGACGATCGAGACGGCGTGGATATAGTGCGTTCTCGTATCGGTTTATCGACGCAGGCGTACGTGGTGACTCCTGATAAGGATTTATTTGCGGAGTTTGAAAAGACGAAGGGGTACGACGTGATTATCGCAGACGAATGTCAGTTTTTCACCCCGTCGCAGATTGATCAGCTCCGTCGTATTGTAGACGAGAAAGACGTGCCCGTGCTTTGTTACGGATTGCGTACGGACTTCCTTACCCATTTGTTTGAAGGAAGTAAGCGTTTGTTCGAGGTTGCGGATTCCATTACGGAAATCAAAACCATTTGCGCCTGTGGCAAAAAAGCGATTGTCAACGCACGTATTGATGGAAACGGAAAGATTGTCACCGAGGGTGGACAAATCCTTATCGGCGGCAATGATTCGTACGTGGCTATGTGTCACGCTTGTTGGAAAGAAGCTTGCAAATAAGAGCTGCATAGAAAATAGAAGAATACACCCCTGCCGAAAAGAATCGACGGGGGTGTAAATATTATGAACGTATGCAATGAGCTTGAAAAGTATATGTGAAATTTTGCGGAGTATTCGTACAGGGATTCTCTGATGGCGTGGAAAAAATAAAGAAAAGATAACCGCCTCGAAATTGTGAAAATTTCGAGGCGGTTACCTATATGATAAGGGGGAAAATGATGAGCAAAAATGTTTGTATTTCAGTTCGGATTTGTGTCCTCAACTGATTTACGAGTATATTTTATCATGTGTAGACAAAAAAGTAAAGAAAAATTGCAAAAAATTTTTTGGAATGTTGAAAAAAATATTTTCAAGCATTTTATGATAATTTTTCTCATTATCACACATTTCTCAATGTTATTTTCAATAAAAACGCCAAGAGATACAAAAAACCTTGCATTTAGATGGTGCAACTAAGGGATTTATTTCCCGAAAAAATTAAGGTATAGTCAAAT
>CAZBQP010000173.1:0-2199 GCA_964494075.1 uncultured Clostridia bacterium | reverse complement strand
GTTCTTGTCAGCGACAAGTATAAGCATCCCCTTTACAAGAAGACCGTTACGAGAAGCAAGAAGTACAAAGCACACGACGAAGAAAATGCGTGCGGCATCGGCGACAAAGTTCGTATCATTGAAACGAGAAAGCTCAGCAAAGATAAGAACTGGCGCGTAGCAGAAATCGTCGAGAAGGCGAAGTAATAGAAGGAGGACAATAGAGTATGATTCAACCTCAGACGAGACTCAAGGCAGCTGATAACAGCGGTGCAAAAGAGCTCATGTGTATCAGAGTATTGGGCGGCTCCTTCCGTAAGACCGGCAACATCGGCGACGTTATCGTAGCGTCCGTAAAAACTGCAACGCCCGGCGGCGCAGTTAAGAAAGGCGACGTTGTAAAAGCGGTTATCGTAAGAAGCGCAAGCGGCATCAGACGTGCTGACGGTACGTTCGTTAAATTCGACGACAACGCAGCAGTAATCATCGATGCTCAGAAACAACCTAAGGGAACCCGTATCTTTGGGCCCATTGCGAGAGAATTGAGAGATAAAGACTACATGAAGATTATCTCCCTTGCTCCCGAAGTTCTGTAATTGTCAAGGAGGACTAAAACAATGAACGTAAAAGTAAATGATAACGTACTTGTAATTGCCGGTAAAGATAAAGGCGTACAGGGAAAAGTCCTTGCCACGTCCCCTAAGGCAAATACGGTAGTGGTAGAGGGTGTTCGCATCCAGAAGAAGCATCAGAAGGCAAGAAAGGCAAACGAAACGAGCAAAATCGTGGAAGTGCCCGGTCCCATCGATGCATCCAACGTTATGGTGGTTTGCCCCGTTTGCAAAAAAGCAACGAGAGTAAAGCACAACGTTGTAGACGGCAAGAAAGTTCGCGTATGCGAATGTGGCGCAGTTCTTGATAAAGCATATTCCAAGAAAGCGGCAGTAAAAGCTGCAGAAGCTGCAACGGAAGCTCCCAAGAAGAGAACGAGAAAGCGTGCTGCGAAAGCAGAAGCTGAAAACAACTAACGAGGTAAGGTAAAATGGCAGAAAAAGTATATAAGAATAGAGTAAAAGAAAAGTACGAAAAAGAAGTAGTACCTTATCTTATGAAGAAATTCGGTTACAAGTCTGTAATGGAATGCCCCAAGCTCGTTAAGATTGTGATCAACACCGGTCTTGGCGACATCAAGGACAATGCGAAATCCATTCAGATGACCGAAAACGAAATTAAAATGATTTCCGGCCAAAAGCCCATTTTGACGAAAGCTAAGAAATCCGTCGCAAACTTCAAAGTTCGTGAAGGTCAGACGGTTGGTATCAAAGTAACCCTTCGTGGCGAAAGAATGTACAACTTCTATGACAAGTTCGTATCCATCGCGCTTCCCAGACTTCGCGACTTCCGCGGTGTATCTGATCAAGCATTCGATGGACGCGGCAACTACTCGGTTGGTTTGAAAGAACAATTGATCTTCCCTGAAATCACGTATGATCAGGTTGAAAAGATCAGAGGTATGGACGTAGCAATCGTTACGACCGCAAACACCGATGAAGAGGCAAGAGAGCTTTTGAGAGCACTCGGCATGCCTTTCAAGAAGTAAGGAGAGACGGACATGGCAAAGAAATCAATGATCAATAAACAGCAAAAGACGCCTAAGTTCTCTACGAGAGCTTATACGAGATGCAGCATCTGCGGAAGACCTCATTCTGTATTGAGAAAGTACGGTATCTGCCGTATCTGCTTCCGTAATCTTGCGTACAAGGGAGAAATTCCCGGCGTTAAGAAGTCGAGCTGGTAATAGGAGGTAGAGAAAAATGACAGATCCTATCGCAGATATGCTTACAAGAATTAGAAATGCGATCACCGCACACAAAGAAACGGTAGAAATCCCCGCATCCAACGAAAAGAAAGCAATCGCTGAAATTCTCTTGGTAGAAGGCTGGGTAAAAGACGTTAAAATCGTAGAAGACGGTTATAACGGCAAGATCGCAATCACGCTTAAATACAACGACAAGAAATCGGTTATCAGCGGTTTGCGCCGTGTTTCCAAGCCCGGCTTGAGAACGTACGCAGGCGTTGAAAATATGCCCAGAGTCCTTGGTGGTTTCGGTACGGTTATCCTTTCCACCAACAAAGGCATCATGACCGGTAAGAACGCAAAGGCAGCCAACGTTGGCGGCGAAGTCCTTTGCTACGTTTGGTAAGGGAGGTAGAGGCACA
>CAZBQP010000172.1:0-2257 GCA_964494075.1 uncultured Clostridia bacterium | reverse complement strand
CCGTAATATTAAGCACCATGGCAATATGCGGACGAAGGGATTGCAGCGTTTCCAGCTGATAACTGGAAATCTCCGCCACACAAACGTCTGTTTCCTTCCTTTCGACGAACTCGATCATCGGCGTTCCGATATTGCCGCACACATGGGCAGTCAGCCCTCCCTTTTTCAAAGTTTCCGTCAACATCGTCACCGTCGTCGTCTTTCCGTTTGTGCCAGTCACGGCAATCAACGGACCATTCATATACCTCGCCGCCAACTCCGTTTCGCCGAGGACGGCTCTATGATTGCGCTTAAACGCCACGGCAATTGGATGATCGATAGGAATTCCGGGACTTAATACAAGCCCGTCGCATAACTCTATCATGCGAGCAAGTTCCTCCTTTTTCACCCTTTTTGCGCCATTACTTGCAAGTTCCTGCGCCGTCTGCTCGATTCGTTCCGTGGAAAGTTCGTCGTAAATATAGGTCACTGCTCCCTTGGAAAGCAAAAATTCGGCGGCGGCACGCCCGGATTTGGACAATCCAAACACCAAAAATGTCTGTCTTTGAAGATACACACCCTCCCTCCTTTATAACGCAGCCAAAACGCAGACAATCCCAACCAGCAAGGTTACACAAAAATACAGATAGGAAATGCGGCTCTCCGAATATCCTTTCATTTGGAAATGATGATGTATGGGCGACATTAAAAAGATTCGTTTTCCATGCGTTACCTTATAATATATTACTTGTAAGATCACAGATATGACTGATAAAACAAAACAGATGCCGATGACGGGGATATACAGTGCGTTTCCCGAAAAAGAAGTGATTGCCGCAATAAATCCTCCCAACGCCAACGAACCGGTATCTCCCATAAATACGCACGCAGGCGAGACGTTAAACACCAAATAGGCAAGCAATGTCCCTACGAGACAAAAGGAAAGCAAAGCCAGTCCTTCCTCCCCCTTTTGTAGGAGTATCAACACCCCGACAACGCATAGAAAAGGCGTGCAAGTACCTGCAGCCAATCCATCCAGCCCGTCCGTAAGATTGACGGCGTTCACCGTCGCCAAAAACACGAACGCAATCATCGGAATAATTCCCCAACCGAGGTCGATTTTGACAGACAAAAAGGGAATGACTAACTCCGTCAACTCCGCGCGGAAGGAGTAGATACCGCAAAAAACAGCCACAATACTCTGAAAGGCGAACTTTTGCCAAGCGCGAAGTCCCAGATTTTCTTTGTGACGCTTTTTGAGATAATCGTCTAAAAAACCGATAATCATATAGGAAAGTCCGATGACCAACGCCAAAATCGTTGTTCGCAAGAGCTTCACTCGAACAAAAGGAAGAAGGAGTGCAACGGACAAAATAGCGCTCATAATAAAAGCGATACCACCCATAGTAGGAGTGCCCTTTTTCCCTTTATGTTCGGTTACGTAGCAAAGTATATTTTGTCCTGCGCCCAGTTTCTTCAAAAGAGGAATCAATCCCCACGTAAACAAAAAAGACAGCGCAAAAGAGAGCAATACGGCAACCAAGTAAACTTTCATCATTTTCCTTTCTTTTCCAAAAGTTTTTTAATGATAGCATGGTCGTTAAAGGGATATTTTATACCCATAATTTCTTGATAACGTTCGCCTCCTTTGCCTGCGACAAGCAATAAATCCCCCTCTTTCAAGCAATCTAACGCATAATCAATGGCACATTTACGATCGGGCACAACCACGTAACAAACGGAAAAACGACGATACCCCTTTTCAATCTCGGAAATAATATCTAAAGGATCTTCGTAACGTGGATTGTCCGACGTGAGGATTGCAAAATCAGACTTTTTTGCAGCTCGTTCCCCCATAAGTGGTCGTTTGGCTTTATCCCGATTTCCCCCACAACCGAATAGGCAAATCAGCCGTCCTTTACAATGGGGACGAAGAGCCTCCAACGATTTTTCCAGTCCGTCGGGGGTATGCGCAAAATCCACGAAAATCTCTCCGCCATTGTATGAGCACACCCGTTCCAAACGCCCTTCCACCCCTTTTATTTCCATCAATCCCCGAGCAATCGAGCGCATGGGAATACCTAAATTTAAGGCGCATGTCGCTGCAGCAAGCGCATTATACACGTTATGCCGTCCGGGCATCGCAAGCGAAATTCGACTCAACCGATCGTCGATATTCAGCACGCATTCGCTACCGAAAAGGCATTCTTCTGTCACAATCATAAAGGAATCGGTGGGCGTTTGCATTCCGTAAATTTTCGATGACACCCCCTCCCCC
>CAZBQP010000171.1:0-2275 GCA_964494075.1 uncultured Clostridia bacterium | reverse complement strand
GCACCAACCGTCTTATGGGCAACTCCTTGCTCGACCTGCATTTCTACCGAATACGATGATGTCGAGCAAAGAGTTGCCCATAAGACGGTTGGTGCCGTGAATACCGCCGACCGCTTCGCCTGCTACGTAAAGATTTTCGATGCAGGTCATGCCGTTTGCACCGATGTCAATGCCGCCGTTTTGATAATGCAACGTGGGATAGATAAGAATGGGTTCTTTTCTAATGTCGATGCCGTATTTCCCAAACATACGAAGCATGGCGGGAATACGTTTTTCAATCGTACCTTCTCCGTTGATGATGTCGATGAGTGGTGTATCCAACCAAACGCCTTCGCCGTCCGTCGTCTTGATACCGTTACCACGTTCCTTACATTCACGAATGATGGAGGAAGCCGTAACGTCACGCGTTTCAAGAGAATATACGAACGCTTCGCCATTCTTATTGACAAGCTGTGCACCAAGCGAACGCACTTTTTCGGTAACGAGTGCGCCATAAATCTGCGTGGGTTCTGCAGCACCCGTGGGGTGATACTGCAACGTCTCGGGATAAAGAAGTTTTGCCCCTGCTCTGTATGCAAGCACAAGCCCGTCTGCAGTTGCACCGTAATGGTTGGATGTGGGGAAGCCTTGATAATGCAATCTGCCTGCGCCGCCCGTCGCAATAACGACCGTTTTCGCTCTTGCAATCAAGATTTCCTTCGTTTCCATATTCATCAACACTGCGCCTGCGATCTTGCCGTCGGTGTCCTTAATAAGCTCGATTGCAGCCGTGAAATCTACAACCGTAATACCACGATTGAATACTTCGTCACGCAAAGTACGCATAATTTCAGAGCCAGAATAGTCACGACAAGCGTGCATTCTCTTACGCGAAGTACCGCCACCGTGGGTGGTGAGCATCGTGCCGTCGGGTTCTTTGTCAAACATAACACCAAGGTTGTTAAGCCAAAGAATTGCTTCGGGGGCTTCGTTAACGAGCTTATACAAAAGCTCGGGTTTATTCTTGAAATGTCCGCCACCGAGTGCGTCCAAATAATGGATTGCAGGACTATCATTGGGCTTATCAGCCGCCTGAATGCCACCCTCTGCCATGGCAGTATTTGCATCACCCAAACGGAGCTTGGTTGCGATCATAACTTTTGCGCCACGTTCGTGCGCTTCGATCGCAGCCGAAGAACCTGCGCCGCCACCGCCGATAACAAGCACATCAACATCGTAATCAATTTTAGACAAATCAATTTTTTTATCGGCAATACGGGAATGGCCTTGCAAAAGAGAGGCAAGTTCGTGGAGAACCTTTCCCCCTTTATTTTTACCGACTTTCAATTCCTCATAAGCGGAATTGATATAGTCGGGGTGGAATTTCGCCAAAACTTCGTCCTTTTCTTCTGCCGTCATACGAACGTGAAGATTATTGAGACGATATTCACGGCTCGCTTCCACTTTTTTCATCGATTCAAGTTGTTCTTCAGAATAATTGTACATCTTCGCAGTTCTCCTTATTTCTCGATTTCTCTGTGATTGTAAAGATTTTTCTGTTCTTCAATCGGCGTATTCATAATCGCTTCAAGCGCCGCTTTACAATCCCCTGCGTCAATTTCCGCAACACGGTTGATAAGATGTTCAGACTTGGGTGCAAGATATTTCCCGGTAAGTCTGCGAGCAAGCACGGCAACCTGAGGATGAGAAATGCCTGCAGGACAACGAGAAGAACATACACCGCACATTACGCAGTCAAAGCTCTCTTCTGCACACTTTTCGTATTCACCACGCTGCGCATAAGCAATATACTGCATAACATTGAGTTCCTGCGTACAGCTCTTGGTGCAAGCGTTGCAACCGATACACGAATAAATTTCAGGATATAATTGCATCATGATCTGCTGAGTAGGCTTGACCACGTTGATGTCGTACACTTTCTTCACCAAAGGGAAGAAGGGCAGCGTTGCCACGTACATGCCTTCCTGTACCTGTTGCTGGCAAGCAAGGCAAGTTTTGAGTTCCTGTTCACCATGAATACGATAAATCGTTGCGCATGCGCCACAGAAGCCGTTTCTGCAACCGCATCCACGTACGAGCTGATAGCCTGCGTATTCCATCGCTTTCATAATCGTCAAGCTTTCCGGCACTTGATAGCGTTTGCCGAAAAGATATACGTTTACCATTTTTTCCATAATTATCTCTCCTTAATACTCGTCGGGAAGCTCGTCAAGCTCGGTCATTCTGAATACGGGACCGTCTTTGCAAACGAACTTATCGCCCACGTTGCATCTGC
>CAZBQP010000170.1:0-2296 GCA_964494075.1 uncultured Clostridia bacterium | reverse complement strand
AGTTCGAGCAGTTCCGGCAGTTCGAGCAGTTCCGGCAGTTCGAGTAGTTCGAGCAGTTCGAGTAGTTCGGACAGCAGTTCGAGCGGAGGGGAAGACAGTTCGGACAGCTCAAGCGAAGCGGAAGAAAGCACCATTTCGTTTGCAACGGAAGGGGCTTTGGTGATGGAATTCGGCTCTACCGAAAATCTTGCAATCGAAGCTTCGTTTGGTTCGTTGACGAAGAAAAATTGCACCGTGGAAGTTTCCGAAGGGGATATGATCGACGTTGCGTTGGGCACGGATTTGGTTTTGATCAATACGAAGAAAGCGGGCGTAACCGAGCTTACCGTCAAGGCGACGAATAATGCGACGGGTGAAGAAGTGGAGGCAACGAAGACGATCATCGTAAAACCTCGTGATATGACGATTCACGAAGTGAAGCTCGGCACCAGCGACATCGAAGGGGTGTTCACCTTGGGCGGCACCACCGCAAACAAGGCTGCGACCTACGATTTCGATGTGTCCTTGGGGCAAGCGAACGAAGTTTCCGACAATATTGCAAACTATATCGAATGGAGCAGCTCCAGCAGCTCCGTCAAGATGGATAAGAACGGCGTGGCAACCCTTGCCACCTCGGGCGATACGGAAATGGTCACCCTTCAGGCAAAATTCGTTGTGGACGGCAAGGCGTATGAAGTTTCCAACGAATATTCCTTCCGTTGTGTATACGACGCCGTCAACGTAAGCACGTATGCAGAGTTGTACACGGCGACGAAGGCACAGAAAGCCATCGTATTGAATGCGAACATTGCATTCCCGACCGTTCTTTCGGAAATTAAGTATGACTGGATGCACACCACCTACGACGACACCTATTATAAGAATCTTGGAAAGTTAGATGACGCAAGAGTCAAGACATTGCTTCAATTCAAAAACGATTTGTACGGCAACGGCTATATGATCAATGCACACAACGCAACGCTTGGTTTGTTGGATAGCACGGGTGCTCCTACGGAAAACACTTTGTTCAAAGGTCCTTTGAACTTCGTTGCTATGTCCGATTCGGGCGGTATGATCAGCGTCAAGGCGCAGGATAACGTATGTTTCGCACTCTTTGAAGGGGTAACGGTCAACAACGTAGAGCTTCGTGGCGCAGATTTAAAGGCAGATAATGCAGGAAACGTCGATTTGACCGACCTCAACTACGCAGGCACGACGGTGGAAGTGTTTGGGGACAACGTCAACATCGAATACAGCCGTATCAACAACGGCAGAACGGTGCTTCGTGTTTTCGGGGATTATCAAGATAAAACCAAAATTATCAACCTCAATATCAAAAACAGCGTTTTGAGCAATGCAAGAGAATTTATTGTCCGTATGGGCAGCAACGATTTCGTGGACGGCACGGACGATAACGTATCTCCTTTTATCGGCGTAGACAACGCAACGAGCAGAGCGTATTATTACAGCAAGGTAAACAATGCGTACAACAACAGCTATACGTCGGATCAAAGAAAGGCATACGACGAGAAATATATTAAGACGTTCGTAACCGTGAAGAACAGCGTATTCAAGGATGCAGGGATCTTTGCAATCGGTATTGATTCTCACTTCTCAGGCGCAGCGTTACAAAGCGGACATTCTATTTTGGGTGAAAACTCTCCTTACTGGAAAGACCTTGCTAAAACCAGCTACGGTGCGAAGATGAAATTTGAAGGCGAAGTGAAGATGTACAACTGGAAGCCGCTTTCTCAGCTCGACAGCAGCACGCTCATTGAAGTTATTAATACGCCTGCATTCGGAGATAAATTGGATTTCAACGTAGCGGAAATGGTGAAAGCTGTTGCCGATCAAGAGAAATTCTCCTCCATCGTTTCTAAAAAGGACGGAGAGGATTGGGTGCATACGGGCATTGCCTTCTTTGGCGGCGGCAAAAACTACGGTGCGTTTGAATATGCGGAAAACAGCGAATTGTCCTGCTTTGAAGTTTCCCTCGCTGAGGTGGATAAGGGATTCTTGACGGCAGCGGCAGGTAATGAACCTTTCCATTTCCTGCTCTTTACGAACAAGTCTACGTTTACGCCTGACGCTCAAGAAAAGCAACTTGCTTCCGAAGACGCATACGCTTGTTTGAAAAAATAAGAAATACCTAAAAAAAATTGTGATAGAATGGTTTGAGCGTGTCACAGCCGACCAAGCTTGTACGGTTTGGTCGGCGATCGCTCAGACGAAATAGAAAAAGAAAAATAGAGATATACATTATATAATAAAGGATATCACATTCTATAAAATTGACAGAATTATACTACATTTGAAG
>CAZBQP010000169.1:0-2302 GCA_964494075.1 uncultured Clostridia bacterium | reverse complement strand
GTAATACGTGCCTCCTTCGATCTATCGCACGACAAAAAATAACGGCATACCCAAACGGGTATGCCGTTATTTTGGTTGAGGCGACGGGACTTGAACCCACGACCTTTTGGTCCCGAACCAAACGCGCTACCAAGCTGCGCTACGCCTCAATATGTTCTCGCTGTCTGCTCTCTCAATCAACAGCTTAAACATAATACCATTTTCTATAAGTAAAGTCAAGCATTTTAATGCCATTTTTTGAAAAAAGTTAGAAAAAATTTATTATTCTACAATTCCCAAAATTAAAGGCTCGCTCTTAGGCGCTTTTTCCTCGATTTGCGTCGCTTCTAACAGGCGCTTTTCCGCCGCTGCAAAGCCACTCTCCTTCTCCGAATATAAAATCGCAATCGGATCGCCTTCTTCCACAAAATCCCCCGTCTTAGCGCAAAGTCGAATCCCTGCCGCCATGTCGATTACGTCCTCTTTCGTGTTTCTTCCTGCACCGAGCAACAAGCTCGCTACGCCGTAACTCTCCGTATCTACGTGCGTCAGATAGCCGCGCTTATTCGCCACAACCGTGTGCGAATATTTCGCCGTGGGGAACTTTTCGGGGTTGCGTATCCATTCGCCGTTGCCTCCTTGCGCCTCTACCATCTTCACGAGGGTGTTTAGCGCGCTCCCGTTTGCAATCGCATCTTTGACCATACGTTCGCACTCGGCATAGCTCCCCTTTTCGGCAAGCTCCAAAATATTCGCAGAAAGCGCAATACAAAGCTCCGTCAAGTCTTCAGGTCCCTTTCCTTGCAAGGTCTCGATTGCCTCGATCACTTCCAACGAATTACCGATATTATACCCAAGCGGCCTATCCATGTCTGTGATGAGTGCTCTCATGCGCTTCCCGGCACGCTTGCCGATCTCCACCATCCACTCGGCGAGTTCACGGCTTTTTTCAAGTGTTTTCATAAACGAACCACTGCCCGTTTTGACGTCCAAAACGATACAATCATCGTCCGCTGCAAGCTTCTTGCCCATAATACTCGACACGATAAGAGGCAAGCTATCCACCGTTGCCGTCACGTCACGAAGGGCATACAACAGCTTATCCGCAGGCGCAAGCGTCGCATTTTGACCGACGATTGCAATACCCACTTCATTGACAATCGACTTAAATTCGTCAATCGGCAAATCTGTTTTGAACCCGGGAATGGCTTCGAGTTTATCGACCGTACCGCCCGTATGTCCCAAGCCACGGCCGCTCATTTTCGCAACCTTTACACCCAAGCTCGCTACAATAGGCGCCACAACGAGACTCGTCTTATCTCCGACGCCGCCCGTGGAATGTTTATCCACACGAAGACCTTTGATGTCAGACAAATCGAGCGTCTCACCCGAATCTCGAATGGCAAAGGTAAGCGCTGCCGTCTCCTCCAACGACATACCACGAAAATAGATTGCCATACAGAGCGCCGCTGCTTGATAATCGGGAATTTCCCCTGCAACGTACCCCTCCAAAAACCAACGAATTTCCTTTTCGCTCAGCGTTCCGCCGTCTCTCTTTTTTTGAATAATCTCATACATGCGCATGGCATTTTCTCCTTTTTACTTCAAATCAGCCTTCCCAAACGAATAAGGTAAAAGCTCGGAAAGAGTATGCACTGTGTAATGTTCGGGAGTACCTAACAAAATTTTGAAATCACCGTCACAAAATTCGGCAAGTGCTTGTCTACATACGCCGCAGGGTGCGCAAAATTCCGCAAGTTCCGTTCCCTTACCACCCACGATTGCGATGGCGGTGAACGAGCGTTCCCCCTCGCTCACAGCTTTGAAAAGCGCTGTACGTTCAGCGCAATTCGTCGGCGTGTAGCCTGCATTCTCTATGTTACAACCGGTATATACGGTGCCGCTTTCACCAAGCAACGCCGCCCCCACGTGAAAATCCGAATAGGGTGCGTAAGAATTTTTACGAGCTTCCACCGCAAGATTCATCAATTGCAAATCAGTCATCGACAATCTCCTCAAGAAAACTTTCGCCAAAAATGCCGTTAGAGGGCAAATCGAACCATTCCAAAATCGTCGAACCGATGTCGGCAAAGCTCTTTCTCGTGCCGAGGTTGACTCCCTTTTTCAGTTTCTGCCCATATGCGATCATCGGGGTGTATTCACGGGAATGATCGGTGGAAGGCGTAGCAGGATCGCAGCCGTGATCCGCCGTGATAATCAAGACGTCATCCTCACGCAAAAGGGGCAACATTTCCGAAAGTTTTTCGTCAAACGCAGTGGCTGCCGCGGCGTACCCGGCAACGTCGTTACGATGTCCGTACAC
>CAZBQP010000168.1:0-2321 GCA_964494075.1 uncultured Clostridia bacterium | reverse complement strand
CCTAGTAATCGTTCTGCTACCTAGTGTAATCGTTCTAACACCTACTTAAAAACCTATCGTTTCGTTGATATACCTTTCGTCCTGCAGTACCACCTTTCGTCCCGTAGATACCCTTTCGTCCTGCAGTTCTTAGTAAAAAATAAAAAAAGCCCTGTAAAAGTACCAAAGGATACTACTACAAGGCTAACTACTTACATTACAGATAGGGAAATAACTCCTTTATGTAAAGAAAAAAGGTCTGATACATGACGTATCAAACCTATGCTTTTTAAATGGAGCAGGTGACGAGAGTCGAACTCGCCGGGAACAGCTTGGGAAGCTGTCGCCATACCGCTAGGCGACACCTGCATTTTCAAACGTCAACCGAAGTCAACGTCTTTATTATAGCCGTTTTTTTAGCAAATGTCAACGCTTTTTTCCGTATTTTGAGAAATTTCTTTGCAACTCGCACAAGTGCCGAAAAATTCCACGCTGTACCCACAAACTTCAAACCCGTGCAACCCCGTCGCATGAATCCCCTGCAATTTCGAGCCATCTACCTCCACGTCCGCAACTTTTCCGCATTTCGTGCAATGCGCATGATAGTGTGGCATCACGTTGTAATCGTACCGCACTTCGTCCCTTGCCACCTTTAATTCCAAAGCCTTGTCGCCTGCCACGAATCCTCCCAAAACTCGAAAGACTGTTGCACGTGAAACAGTAGGATGCTGTTCGTGTACATAATTGTACACCTCCGTCGCAGTTGGATGATCGAGCGTCGTCAATACATCGTAAATAATCTGTTTTTGCTTGGTCTGCCTTTCCTGCATACCCATTCTCCTTATTGAGATTTAATATTATTTATAGTATAGCATATAAATTGATTTTCGTCAAGGATTTTTTAAGCAAAAACAGCAAAAAATCAAGGGGCTGATTGATCACACAAAGGAAATTCTTATGAAAAGAGCCTAAATAGCGAATTGTAAGAAGAGACTATCGAAAACCAGAAATAAAAAGAGTGTTCCGCTAAAGTAGACGCCGCCAAGTTTTGGCGGCGTCCATTCACGTCAACAAAGATTGATGGTGTTGATAATGGCAATTTCCTCGCCCGTGTTCGCATCGAGATAGACAAAATAGGTGTTATCTTCATACGCACAAAGGAATTCATACGCCACTCGTTCCCCTCTCGCCGTGTTGACTACGGCAAGCGTCGCCGACTGCACCTCAAGCTTTGTATCGAGCTTTTCATAGGCGGCTTCCATGGTGATTCTTGCATTCATCTCACCCCTGCCCCTATGATTTTTCAAATATCGGCTCGCATCGAAGCCGCAGACAAGCCCACGAGTTCTGCAAATTTTGATGCGGATCGAATCGGGATAATACACTACGTCCTCATCCACATACACGAAGTTAAAATCGGAAGTCGAGCCGCTTTGACGCACTCGAACCTCTCGCAAATCCTCATAGCCAAGCCCTGATAAAAATTCCTCCGCAATTCGTTTCGCATTGTCAAGATCGAAATTTTCGGCATTCCCTTCTTCATAGTAATCAAAGGAAAGGAGTGCCCCCGTGTTACGATCAATCTCCGCAAACAATAGCGTTCCGTTATCGTCGTATCCCTGCACGTTGTAGGCAGCGTAGCGAGAATTGCTCGTCTCGCCGACACATTCAAATTTCTCAATGGGATACTTCTCAAAATACGTTTTACAAAGTTCTTCCGCACGTGCGGCATTAATGGCGGAATTACTCTCATTTTCCTCTATCCTGGGCTGTGGCCTCATACCTGCCCCTTCCATTTCATCCTCTAACGCAGCACGATTTTCCTCTAAAGTGATTTTTTCCAACTTTCCGAGTGTCTCATCGACAATCCCTTTACCCTTCTTTATATATTCCGTAACGTCTTTACTCTTGCAATGTTCCAGCATGGATTCCAACTCTTGACGAATGGTGTGATTCGCATGATAGAAATGTTCAATCGTCTCCTTATCTTGATTGGACAACTTATCACCGCTGCGAATTTTGGAAAGCATTCGTTCACTTTCCATCGCAATACGATTGATAAACTCGGTGACGTTGCGATCTTTTTCCAAGCGGACGGACATCTTGCCTAAGTTCGACTCAGCAAGCCGTGCTTGTACCAAAAGGTCGGTGAGAATACGGCTTTGCTGGGTTGCAGAATCGGAAATACGAAGCCTATCCAAATTGTCATCTACGTATTCCATAATCCCCGTCAACTCGTACATGGTGCCCATCTGCGCACCGGCGACACCGTTTTTAATTTCATACAGCTCGATGCCGCCGACCGTCACCGTACTCGCCAACGCAAGAGAGGTAACCCCCAG
>CAZBQP010000167.1:0-2378 GCA_964494075.1 uncultured Clostridia bacterium | reverse complement strand
CAAAAAGCGATAATTGCACCCAAGCAATGGGAGAGGACGCATAACAAGTACATATCAATTTTTTTAATCCTAAATGATTAAAATTCATGGCAAAATACTTAAAGAAGTTGCTTTCATACGGGTCGTCGCAGTTGCAAAATACCGTTTTGTTTTTAAAATGTTCTTTATAATGTTTTAATTCGTTTTCAATATCTGCAAGTTGGGTATAAAATTCATCTTTTTTTACAGTTTTAGCATTTTTCATAACAACTGTTGCCATACATTTGATGCTCCTTTTTTGTAGTAGTCGCACCGTTCTAAAATAAAAAAGTGCGCAACTGGAGTTACGCACAAAAAATGCAAACTCCATCGTTGTCACACGAACAAAAGCAATGACTAAACACTCCCATTGTCGAAATTTGCATTTTTAACAAATTACTATAATGGGAGTATGGCAATAAAAAGGGTAGAATATCCCCTTGTTTAGTCTTGCTCAAAAATATTTAGTTCGTGTGACTAATTTAGTATAACACACTTTTCTTTTTTTTACAATCGATTTTGCTATAATTTAAGAAAACTCGACTTATAAAAAAGCTGAGTTTAATAAAGCGCTCGTATTCGATTTTACCGAGCGAAGGGAGGCGATTTCAAAAGGGAATAAGGGAAAGGGGAGGGCGGAGAAAGACGATGAACTTCCTGTAATTTCCAAAGAAAAAGGGAAAAAGATGGGTTGGGAAAGAGAAAAATAAAAAAAATTAAAAAATTTTTAAAAAAGTTGAAAAACTCGCGTCAAAACAGCTTGACTTAAATTTCGTTTCATAATACAATAAATAGGCAAGCTTGAAACAGCACTTGAAAATCCCGTTTTTCCCCGTTAGTTGAACGGATGTAGGGTGTGTGATGAGCGAGACAGAAAAAAAGTTAAGAAAAATATATACGAAATAAAGGAGCAACATACTATGAAGACCTATATGGCAAAAGCCGAAACGGTTGAAAGAAATTGGTACGTAGTGGACGCTGCTGGCGTTCCTCTCGGCCGTCTTGCAAGCCGTGTCGCTTCCGTACTTCGCGGTAAAAACAAACCGACCTTTACTCCCAACGTTGACTGCGGTGACTTCGTGATCGTTATCAACACCGACAAAGCGGTTCTTACCGGCAAGAAGTTAGAAAACAAATTCTACAGATACCACACCGGTTATATCGGCGGCCTCAAAGAAATTTCCTACAAGAAAATGATGGAAGAAAAGAGCGACCTCGTCGTATACGAAGCGGTGAAGGGTATGCTTCCCAAGAACAGCCTCGGCAGAGCTATGCTCAAAAAGCTCAAAGTTTACAAGGGTGCTGAACACAACCACGCAGCACAGAAGCCCGAAGTGCTTAAACTTGACTAAGGAGAGGATGAAAAATGGCAAAAGCAAACGTTAAAAAGAAACTTCAGTTCTGGGGAACGGGCAGAAGAAAAAAGGCTATCGCTCGTGTTCGTCTTATCCCCGGCGGTAACGGTACGATCGTAATCAACGATCGCGCTTTCGAAGACTATTTCCCCCAGGGTACCCTTCAGTACATCGTTAAACAGCCCTTGGTTGCTGTTGACGTAGAAACGAAATACGACGTATTCGTAAACGTTGTCGGCGGTGGTTACACCGGTCAGGCAGGCGCTATTCGTTTGGGCGTGGCTCGTGCACTTCTCGAAGCAGAAGAAAACAGCCGTCCTACCTTGAAGGCAGCAGGCTTCCTTACGAGAGACCCTCGTGCAAAAGAAAGAAAGAAGTACGGCTTGAAGAAAGCTCGTCGTGCTCCTCAGTTCTCGAAGAGATAATTTCTTTCCGAATACAAAGGAAAATCAAAACTCCGAAACCTTGTGTTTCGGAGTTTTCTTTTTTGCTCTTGATTTTTCAGCTGTGGTTGGTATACTTTTATCATGGCATAAAGAAAACACGTTCTCTTATAAGAATAATTTTGAGAAATGGACAGCGTCCTTTTTTAATGTTTTTAAGGAGGAGATTCTCAAACGCACGGAGTCGTATGCCTTTTTATTTGACGAATGCGGACATGTTAATGCTGTACGGAAAGGGGGATTGTGAAGCACTCAACGCATGCCTGCCCCGTGTGTATTCGATTGCAGGGGTTGAATCTAAACATGTGGAAAAATATTCAATTGAAAATGAATTAGGCATGAAAACAACGTCGCCTGTTGAAACGTATCTTTCTGAGGATTGCACGACGTTGATGTTTTTTCAGAGACTCGTGACGGCGACGGGAACTCTTCCAATCTTATTGATTTCGGACATGGGTACCTCGTTGGCATCGTTGGATACAACACGTGCCTTTTGCGAAGAAGGATATTTGTATCTTTTCAACAGGGATTTCCAAGCAATTCCTATAGAAACTCGTGAGAG
>CAZBQP010000166.1:0-2379 GCA_964494075.1 uncultured Clostridia bacterium | reverse complement strand
GTGATTAACAGAATGCAGATGATGAAAAACGTAAAATTGAAGAATTTCTGGACAGACGGTAACGGATTGGCGGAAGATGCTTTCGTTGCTTCTGTTCTTTTTTCTGTTTTTCAAAAATCTTTGTTTTTGAAATGTGGGGACTGATTTTTCAAAATCAGTCTTATTTTTTATAAAATTATAGAAATCATTTGGAGAGGAGCACGTATGAAAAAGAAGAAAGTGTATCTAACGTTGCAAAATGGAAAGGTGTTTCAGGGTTACCGTTTTGGGGCTGAAGGTGATGCGATAGGTGAGCTCGTATTCTCGACGGGAATGGTCGGATACATGGAAACGCTGACCGATCCTGTCAATTTTGGTCAAATCGTCGTGCAAACCTTTCCCTTGATCGGTAATTACGGCGCAATCCGCACGGATGTGGAGAGCGAGAAAGCGTGGGTATCTGCGTACGTTGTTCGGGAAATTTGCGAAGAACCTTCCAATTTCCGTATGGACGGACAGTTGGAAGAATATTTGAAAGAACAGGGCGTCGTTGGTATTTGTGGCGTCGATACGCGTGAGCTGACGAAAATCCTTCGTGAAGAAGGGGTTATGAATGCGAAAATCAGTAACAAACCCTTGAAAGAAGAAGAACTGAAAGAACTTGCTTCTTATAAAATTGAAAGGGCGGTGGAATGCGTTTCTTCGGAAAAGAAAGGATATTTTGAAGGGAAGGACGCAAAATATACGGTTGCGCTTTGGAATTTTGGGGTAAAGAACAGTACGATTACGAACTTGCTCGAACAAGGTTGCAATGTGGTGAGCGTGCCGGCAAGCTCGACGGCGGAAGAAATTTTAGAGCTTTGCGCAGACGGCGTGGTGCTTTCGGACGGCCCCGGCGATCCGATGGAAAATCATTCGCTCGTGAACGAAGTGAAGAAGTTGTTGGGTAAAGTACCCGTTCTGGGGCTTGGGCTTGGACATCAGCTCGTGGCGTTGGCACTCGGCGGTAAGACACAAAAACAAAAGTACGGACACCGCGGCAGTAATCAACCTGTGAAATGTGTAAAGACGGGCAGAGTGTATATCTCTTCGCAGAATCACGGATACGAAGTGGTTGCGGACAGCGTGAAGGGAGGAAAAATGACCTTTACCAACATCAACGACGGCTCTTGCGAAGGTATGGAATATGAGGATTTGCAGGCGTTTACGTTGCAGTTCACGCCCGAATCATGCGTTATCGGAAATAATGAAAATCCCACATATACGAAGTTTTTTGCCATGATGCAAAAGGAGAAAGAATATGCCGAAGAGAAGTGATATTAAAAAAGTATTGGTGATAGGCTCAGGTCCCATCGTAATCGGACAAGCTGCCGAATTCGACTACGCAGGCGCACAGGCTTGCCGTGTGATGAAGAGTGAGGGAATCAACGTTGTGCTTTGCAATTCCAACCCTGCCACCATCATGACGGATAAGGCGCTTGCTGATGAAATTTATCTCGAACCGTTGACGGAAGAATCCTTGAAACGTATCATTTTGAAAGAGAAACCGGACAGCCTTCTTGCTTCGCTTGGTGGACAGACGGGGCTTACAATGGGTTGTAAGCTTGCAAAATCGGGTTTCCTTGAAGCGCACGGCGTGAAGCTCATCGGTACGAAGTTAGATGCAATCGATCGTTCGGAGGATAGAGAACTCTTCAAAGAAACGATGGAGAAAATCAATCAGCCCTGCGTGCCTTCCGATATTGCGTACACGGTGGAAGAATGTGTTTCGATCGCAAATAAACTTGGCTATCCCGTCATCATTCGTCCTGCCTATACCCTTGGTGGCGCAGGCGGCGGTGTTGCGTATAACGAGGAAGAACTTCGTTTGATTTCCCACAACGGGTTGATGTTGTCGCCTATCACACAGGTTTTGATTGAAAAATATATCGCAGGTTGGAAAGAAATCGAGTTTGAGGTTATTCGTGACTGTAAGGGGAATAATTTGACTGTTTGTTCGATGGAAAATGTCGATCCCGTCGGGATTCATACAGGGGATTCTATCGTCGTTGCACCTGCGGTAACCCTTTCCACGAGAGAATATAATATGCTCCGCTCAGCGGCGCTTTCGATTATCACCGAGCTTGGCATCGAGGGTGGTTGTAACGTGCAATTTGCGCTCAATCCCGATTCGTTCGAGTATTCCGTTATCGAGGTAAACCCTCGTGTCAGCCGTTCTTCTGCGCTTGCGTCCAAGGCAACCGGCTTCCCGATTGCGAAGGTTACTTCCAAGATTGCGCTCGGCTATACGTTGGATGAAATCGTCAACGACGTAACGGGGAATACGTACGCTTGTTTCGAGCCGACGATTGATTATCTCGTCGTTAAGATGCCCAAGTGGCCCTTCGATAAATTCCTGTA
>CAZBQP010000165.1:0-2460 GCA_964494075.1 uncultured Clostridia bacterium | reverse complement strand
TGGGTGAGTTCCTCACCAACGCACAGGGCGAAGACGTTGTTGCAGGCGTTCGTACCCCGATGCCCATCGCACAGATGGCTGAAAAATTCCCCGAAGCTTTCGAACAGTTCAAAAACGTTTGCCAGATCCTTGAAAATCATTACCATGATATGCAGGATATGGAATTCACCATTGAAAACAAGAAGCTTTACATGCTCCAGACGAGAAACGGTAAGAGAACGGCTCAGGCTGCTCTTCAAATCGCAGTTGACCTCGTTGCAGAAGGTCACAAGACCAAAGCAGAAGCGGTTAGCATGATCGATCCTCGTAACCTTGACACCCTTCTTCACCCTCAGTTCGACGCAAAAGCATTGAAGGCTGCTACTCCTATGGGTCGTGGTTTGGGTGCTTCTCCCGGTGCTGCTTGCGGTCAGGTCGTATTCACGGCTGAAGACGCAGAAGAATGGAAGAACGCAGGCAAGAAAGTTGTCCTCGTTCGTTTGGAAACTTCCCCCGAAGATATCACGGGTATGAAGGCTTCCCAGGGTATCCTCACCGTTCGTGGCGGTATGACCTCTCACGCAGCCGTTGTTGCTCGTGGTATGGGTAAGTGCTGCGTTTCCGGTTGCGGCGACATCATTATGGACGAAGCAAACAAGAAGTTCACGCTTAACGGTAAAGTATATCACGAAGGCGACTACATTTCCATCGACGGTTCCACCGGTGCTATCTACGACGGTATCATCGCAACCGTAGACGCTACCATTTCCGGTAACTTCGACATCATCATGGGTTGGGCTGACGAATTCAGAGCGTTGAAGGTTAGAACGAACGCTGATACGCCCGCTGATGCAAAGAGAGCACGTGAACTCGGCGCTGAAGGTATTGGTCTTTGCCGTACCGAACACATGTTCTTCGAAGCTGACAGAATCGCTGCGTTCAGAGAAATGATCTGCTCCGACACCGTAGAAGAAAGAGAAGCTGCACTTGAAAAGATCCTTCCTTATCAGCAGAGCGATTTCGAAGCTTTGTATGAAGCTTTGGAAGGTTTGCCCGTTTGCATCCGTTTCCTCGATCCTCCTCTTCACGAATTCGTTCCTACGACGGAAGAAGATATCGAATTGCTTGCAAAGGCTCAGAACAAGAGCGTAGAAGATATCAAGGCGATCATCACGTCCTTGCACGAATTCAACCCCATGATGGGTCACCGTGGTTGCCGTTTGGCAGTTACCTATCCCGAAATCGCTAAGATGCAGACGACGGCAGTTATCCGTGCTGCAATCAACGTGCAGAAGAAGCACAGCGACTGGACGGTGAAACCCGAAATCATGATCCCTCTCGTAGGTGACGTGAAAGAATTGAAGTACGTGAAGAACGTTGTTCTCGAAACGGCTGAAAACGAAATCAAGAAAGCAGGCGTGAAGCTCGATTATGAAGTTGGTACGATGATCGAAATTCCCAGAGCATGCTTGACGGCTGACGAAATTGCGGCAAACGCTGATTTCTTCTGCTTCGGTACGAACGACCTTACGCAGATGACCTACGGCTTCTCCCGTGACGACGCAGGTAAGTTCCTTGACGCTTACTATGAAAAGAAGATTTTCGAAAACGATCCTTTCGCAAAATTGGATACGACGGGCGTTGGCAAGTTGATGTCTATGGCAATCAACCTTGGCAGACCTGTAAACGAACACCTTCACGTTGGTATCTGCGGTGAACACGGTGGTGATCCCACATCCGTAGAATTCTGCCACGACATCGGCTTGGATTACGTTTCCTGCTCGCCTTTCCGTGTGCCCATCGCACGTTTGTCCGCAGCTCAAGCGAACATCAAAAATCCTCGCAACTAAGTTGAAGGGTTAAACTAAAAAAAAGACACGATATATGAGTGTTGACGAGCCTGCATTATAAAGATGCAGGCTCGATTTTATTTATTGAATAAAATAGGCTCGAATTTTTTTATCATTGATATCGTAGCCGATTAGATAGTTTTTTGTTCACGGTCATATCCATATACATAGGTGTATGCAAAAACGGATTGAATTTTTTCGTTATGTCTAAAATGAATAATTATTTACAATTAGCCCAATTCGTGTTTATCCTGATTTTTTGGATTCCTTTTTGGTCTTTGATTTCATTGATTTGAGGATATTCTATTTTTCTAGAATTCTTACTGGAATTTCAGTAAGTCGCTTACAATTATTATTATGAGCATACTGCTGCTTATTCTATCGAGGTTTGGAATTAAGTTCGGAAAAGTTGCGTGGAAGAAAGAATTGTTTTTTTATTATCGCTTATCGATGATAGGAAAAGTGTGTATTTAACCGATATTTTTCAAAAAGTGTATCTACTTTTGGGGAATATCGGTCTTTTCTTTTCACATATTTTTCACTTTATGGAAGAATAAGTTGCTTGTCAAATGATTGTGTTGAATTGTCAAGTGAATGAAACACGATTTTCGAAAAAAAATAAAAAAAATAT
>CAZBQP010000164.1:0-2520 GCA_964494075.1 uncultured Clostridia bacterium | reverse complement strand
ATGGTGCTTAATATTACGGAAGACCATCTAAATCGCCATTATAATATGGAAAATTACGTTTTTTTGAAGTCCAAAGTCATGCGCAATTGTACGGAAGCGGAGTACGTCATTCTCAATTACGACGATCCGCTCGTGCGAGGGTTTGCAGAAAAAACGAGGGCAAAAGTCGTCTATTTTTCTGTACGAGAACGGGTGATCGGCGCTTATTACGAGAATGGGGAACTCTATTTCGGAAAGGAAAAAATTCTTTCCGTTTCCGATTTGCCTTTGGGGGGATTGCACAACGTACAAAATGCTTTGGCGGTGATTTTGGCGGCAAAGATTATGGGGGTAAAGAATGCGGACATTGTGTCGGCTCTCACCGAATTTAAGGGGGTAAAACATCGGATTGAAGTCGTCGGGGAAGTGAACGGTGTGACGTATGTGGACGATTCCAAGGGAACGAACGTGGATGCGACAATTAAAGCAATCGAGGCTATGAACAAAGAGACAGTGTTGTTACTCGGAGGAAAAAATAAGGGGTACGAGTATAGGAAACTCTTTGAGAAAATGGCGAATTCCAAAGTCGTTCACGCTATTTTTTACGGGGAAAATCGTTTTGCGTTGCTGAAAAGCGCAGGGGAAGCTTCCTTCGAGCGTTTTACCTTATGCGATACGTTCGAGTTTGCAGTTCGTATTGCCGCACTCAAAGCGGAAGAGGGGCAATGTGTGTTGTTAAGCCCGGCGAGTGCAAGTTTTGACGAGTTTGCAAATTATGAGGAGAGGGGGGATAAGTTTGTTGAAATTGTGGAATCGTTTATTCAAAATCGAGAGGAGTGCCCCCTCCCTCAACCTCCCGTCGTCGAAGAAGAGGATGGAAAAGCCGTCGCAAGTGTCGACGTTGTCGCAAACGTCGATACGGACACCGGTGCAAATGTCGATGTCAACGAGGCCGTTGTCATGGAGGAAGAAGAGGAGGTGGAATAAGCCGAAAGGGGATATTTACATATTGTTGATTACGGTGTTGCTGTCGGGATTTGGGGTGCTGGCTATTTATTCCGCAAGCAGTTACGTGGCGAAAATGCAGTATGGAGACGAATGGTATTTCGTGAGAAAACAGTTGATTGGTTTTGTTCTCGGGATTGTCTCTATGTGCTTTTGCGCAAAATTCGACCCTCAAAAATTAAGAGGTAAAAAGGTGAGGTGGTTTGCATTAATCGTGCCCATCATTTTGCTGGCGCTTGTATTTGTGCCGGGTGTCGGCAAGACAAACTACGGCGCAACGAGGTGGATCGGAATCGGCAGTTTTACCATTCAGCCTTCCGAGCTTGCGAAATACGGTTTTGTGATTTTTTCCGCCGCCTATATGTCGGAAGATATGGGGAGAATGCGAACCTTTCGAGGGATTCTTCCTGTTCTTTTGGCAGGGGGTGTACTCTGCGTTTTAATCATGTTAGAACCGAACATGTCTGTTACGATGTGCGTAGGGTTATTGATGTTAGCGCTTCTTTTTTTGGGCGGTATGAAGATTAAATATTTTATGATGATTTTTATTCCCACATTGCTTGTCGTACCCCTCATGATTATTGCTGAACCCTATCGCATATCGCGGTTAAGCGCATTCCTTGATCCGTGGGAGAACCCGAGAGGAGAAGGGTATCAGCTCATTCAATCGCTTTATGCACTCGGGAATGGAGGCTGGTTTGGAACGGGAATTTTCAATTCTCGTCAAAAATATCGTTTTTTGCCCTTTGCGGAGAGTGATTTTATTCTATCCGTCATCGGGGAGGAACTTGGCTTTGTTGGCATCTTTATTCTCTTTTCCGTCAGCGCCTTTTTGATTTATCGCGGGATTAGAACTGCTTATCGTGCGCAAGATTTTTTCTCCTTTCTACTCGCTTCGGGAATTACCCTCGTATACGGCATTCAAACGGTGATCAATGCACTAGTTGTCAGCGGCAGTATTCCGCCTACAGGGTTGCCCTTGCCGTTGATTAGTTCGGGCAATACTTCGCTCATTATCACAATGGCGTCTATGGGCGTCTTATACGCCCTTTCGGCGAATACAGAGGGGAAAATGGGCACAAAAGAGGGGCAAAACTCCATATAATACAATATAAGGAGTTTTGCGTATGGATAAATTTATTATAGATGGTGGCGAAAAATTATATGGGAAAGTTCGGGTGCATAGTGCGAAAAACACCGTGTTACCTCTGCTCGCCGCCTCTGTTTTGACGGACGAACAGGTAAAAATTCGCGGTATTCCGACAATCAGCGACGTGGAAAATATGTTACATATATTGAGTGAGGTCGGGTGCGTAATTAAAAGACAAAAGGATTGCGCTATTATAGATAGTTCGAACGCAGTTTCCCACGAAATCCCAACGCGGTTGACGAAGGAGCTGCGTTCTTCCGTTTTTATGTTGGGTTCCGTCCTTACTCGTTTTCGACGTGCGAAAATATCCTATCCTGGCGGTTGCGATATTGGACTTAGACCTATTGATTTACACCTTTCCGGGCTTAAAAAGCTCGGTGTAGAGA
>CAZBQP010000163.1:0-2543 GCA_964494075.1 uncultured Clostridia bacterium | reverse complement strand
CGGGTATCTCTTGTCAAAGGAGTGGATGTTTCCGTGCGTCTTGTCGATTGCGTCGGTTTTGCCGTTGAAGGGGTAAACGGATTTGAAGAGGACGGCACACCACGGTTGGTGAAGACACCTTGGGGAGAGGAAGCGATGCCCTTCGAGGCGGCTGCGGCGTTGGGCACGGAAAAGGTTATTCGAGAACATTCCACCATCGGCGTGCTCGTGACGACGGATGGGAGCATTGCCGACATTCCACGGGACAATTACGTGGCGGCGGAGGAGCGTGCCGTGCGAGAATTGAAAACGCTGCAAAAGCCTTTCGTCATTCTTTTGAACTGTCGAGAACCAGAGACGCAAGGAGAATTGCTTCACACGTTGGAAATGAAATATGAAGCACCCATGGTTGCGTTGAACGTCGAAAATATGGGTGAGACGGAGATTTTGGAAGTGCTTCGTAAGGCGTTGTTTGAATTTCCCGTCACACGTATTGACGTCAAGATGCCAAAATGGTTGCAATCCCTTTCAGAGGAAGAAAATACGGTGAACGAGCTTCTTAGCGCCGTGAAGACGGCGTCGGAAAAAATCGTAAAAATGCACGATTGCTTTCTGTTGGAACGTTTGTTTGAGGAAACGAGCGGCTTTATCAACCCTACGGAAATTCGCATGGACATGGGCAAGGGGAGTGTGGAAATTTGTATCGACACGAAAAAGTCCCTTTTCTTACAAACGCTCGGTCGTCTGTGCGGAGAGGAAATGGAAGACGATTTGGCGCTGTTGCGCTATGCAAGCGGTTTGGCGGAGACGAAACGGGCATATAACAAGGTAAAAAATGCGTTGGCGGAGGCGGCGGAGAGCGGCTACGGCATCGTATTCCCGACGGAAGAGGAGTATGAGTTGCAAAAACCCAAACTCGTCAAAAAAGGGGGCGGTTATGCGGTGAATTTCAAGGCGAACGCTGCCAGCTACCACGTTGTAAAAATCGACGTGACGGGGTCGGTCGATCCCATTATCGGCACCGAGCAGCAAGGGGAGGAATTCATGCAAGAAACACTCAAAAGCTACGAGGAAGGAGAGGTTTGGGAAACTAATATTTTCGGGAAATCGTTGCGTGCGCTTATGAGTGAGGAGCTTGCATCCAAAAATAAAGCGGTGCCTGCGGAGTTGCGTAAAAAACTTCGTCGTACAATGTCGAGAATTGTCAACGACGGGAAAGGAAATCTTATCTGTATTTTGTTTTAAGGGTGGAATAAAAGCGGGAACGGAGGGGTATACTTGTATTACATTGAATACGGAGGCGCTTGTATGAGCAAGACGAAGCATAAAAAAGACAAAGTTCCCAAAATCACCGAGGCAGAATACGCTGCATATTTATCCTCTCTTCGAGGGTTGACGGAAGGGGAAACTCCTTCGGTGAATATGGAAGCGGACGTGTCGCAAAAGGCGAACGTTTCAATAAAAAAAGGATAGGCAATGGATGCCTATCCTTTTTTTGCGATACCATGTATTTAATGAACGAACAAGTGCTCGCGCTTTTTGAAATAAATCTTTTCGAGTTTGTAAAAGAGGAGATTTAAGGCGAGTGTGAGCGCCAAGCTGACAAGCTCCGAGATTAGGAATAAGACAATGTCGGTAGGATTCATGGGGGGAGCTAATACGAAAGCATTGATGAGGGTTCGACACGTAGAAGACAATATGTTCAAAAATAAGATGGTATAAATTACCTTAATGTACAGACTCGCCGCACCTTTCTTGAATTTTGCAAGACGGAAGCGAGTAACGAGGATGAGAATAGCGAATAGGATATTGATAACGCCAATGATAACGTCCACGTTTTGCAAGAAGGGGTAATGTGTATATAATGGTCCTGTGAACAAGATAAAAACCTTATTATACATTCTCGTTAAATAGGAAATGCCGCTCATTGCATAGCTGATTATTCGTAACCAGAGTAAGAAGTAGATAAGGAAATAAAACCATTTCATTCCTTGTTTTTTTGTATTTTTCATAGGATAAGCCTCCATAATGATGATATAATATATTATATCATGGCCGCTTTTAATTGTCAACGATATAGGGGGATTGCAGGGGAAAAAGTTGCTTAAAAATGCAACCACTTCATGGGGGAGGGTTGTCGGACTTTGTTTATTTTACGATAAGCCTACGAGATAAAATGATAATGAACGCAGACATGGGTGTGTTGTATAGTGAATAATGCTCTAAACGAGGAAGGACGGACGGTTGCTCGTCTTTTTCTGTAAACGAAAGAAATTGCCTGGTTGTACAAATAAACTCTTTTTAATAATAGTTCATTTCTGTACATATTTCAAAAATGAGTATTGAAATATGCGAAAAATGGTGATATTATAGGAATGTTGAAAGGAGAGTTTTATGCATCAAGAAAAGTGGTTTCGTAAAAGAAAAATCGTCAAGGCGAGCGTCTGTGCATGTCTTGCCTTTTTTTGCTTATCCCTGTCTTCTTGTCAGTTTATAGGGAATTCCACGTCCTCGGAAAAGGTGACGGTGAGTATTTCCGATTTATCTTTGACATTGTGCGTGGG
>CAZBQP010000162.1:0-2544 GCA_964494075.1 uncultured Clostridia bacterium | reverse complement strand
TCATAACCCCTTCCATAACCGCCTGACCACCGATGTAGGTGCAGGTTTTCGTTACTTTTTCTTTTTTCATATTATATTATCCTATTTACAATTCGGGGAAATTATTCTCCGACGAGTTTTTTTATACGCCTGCGCATTCGTGAGCCTTTCACAGTTTTCCAACCCTTCACGGCTTCCCGATGAGTAGGAAAAACACAGAAAAACCCCTGTCTTTCACACGCCTAAACAGAACAGGACGCAAGAACGACAAGGCGCGCAAACGATATCCAACTTGATTTGTTATATAGAAAATAAGGCTTTGGGTATACCCCAAAGCCCACTAAATAATCACGATTACCAATTAAAGACCATATCTCTTTTTGAACTTATCAATACGTCCACCGGTATCAACTAACTTTTGCTTGCCCGTGAAGAAAGGATGGCAGTTGCTGCAAATATCCACTTTCATTACGTCGCCGTCTTTCGTCGTGCCAGTTTTGAAAGTAGCTCCACAAGCGCAAGTTACAGTTACTTCGTGATATTTGGGATGAATATCAGCTTTCATTATTTTCACCTCGCTGTTTGTTTTTCTTGTCTACTTTATCAATTATACTTCTTTTTTTCCTCTTCGTCAACTGTTTTTGAGCGAATTTATAAAAAATACTTGCAAATTTCCTAAAAATAGAGTATACTTTATTTGTATATGCGAAGTCACTTTCGCAAAAAGTCAAAAAGAGAGGGTTTTTATGAAAGTTTGGCAACTTACTTATCCCCACAATTTACAACACGTCACCGCACCCGACCTCAAATTATCCGAAAATAAAGTGAAAATTAAGGTTACGAAGGCGCTGTTGACCGAACCGGATATCGCCGTGTATTCAGGCGCTTTGAAAGTGAAATCTCCCTTTATTCCCGGTCGCTTTGCCATCGGTCAAGTGACGGAAGCCACGGAAGATTCTTTCATTAAGAGAAGTGAACGAGTATACCTTGCCGGCACCACGGAAGACGAATGTGCGCTTGACGGATTGAGAATCGCAGGCGAAACGGCGGATGGATTCTATCGTGATTTCGTGCTTGCAGGCGTCAACGACGTCTACCCCCTGCCCAATTCCGTAACGGACGAAGCCGCATTCCTCATCGACGCAATCGCACAGGCGGAACACGTCATTGATGAAATGCATATTGAGGTAGGTCAACACATTCTGGTCATCGGCGGTGGACTGTACGGGAATATCCTTTGTCAAATCCTGATTTATCACCGTGCCGTGCCCATTTTAGCGGACAACAACGCAGAACGTTTGACGCGTGCAAAACGCAGCGGCATTTACTACACCTTCCCCAACGACGACACGTTGAAATCGAGAATTTTGGAAGTCACGGGCGGAAAACTCGCCGACGGCGCCGTATACTTGGCGCTTGCCAACCGTTGCGAACCCTCCGTCATGTTCCCCCTCGTCAAGCGGAATGCCTACGTTGCGTACTGCGCAATGGCGAACAAACCCTTGCACGTCAATCTCGAATACGCCCTTAAAAACAACGTCACGGTGAAGGGCATCACCGAAAGCCGTGAATTCGTTTCCACGGCGATCAACTTGCTCGCCAACAAAGCGGTTAATTTCAGCGAATTCACCTTCCGAAGCCATCGAGAAGAGGATTTGCCCACCCTCATGCAGCAATATGCAGAGCTGTACGAAAGCAATGCCTACCTCCCCGAACAATTCGACATCGTGAAATTCATTTTCTAATTCATACCTTTATATTTGGAGGATACTATCTTGAAATATATGATTGCCTCGGACATTCACGGCTCGGCACGTTGGTGTGCAGAGCTGCTCGAAGCGTTCAAAAGCGAAGAAGCGGACAAACTCATCCTACTCGGCGACCTGCTTTATCACGGGCCTCGCAATGATTTTCCAGACGACTATTCCCCTCGCAAAGTGCTTGCCATGCTCAACGGCATAAAGGACAAAATTCTTTGCGTGCGTGGAAACTGCGACAGCGAAGTGGATCAAATGGTGCTTGAATTCCCTATTATGGCAGATTACGCCCTGCTCGACCACGAGGGAAAAACGCTGTTTTTAACCCACGGACACTTGTTCAACGCAGACATGCCCCCCGCTCTTCACTCTGGAGATGTACTTTTCAACGGACATTTCCACACGCCCGTCAGTCGTATACTTGACAACGGCGCAAGGTATGCAAACTGTGGTTCAGTCTCTTTGCCAAAAGAAAATCTCCCTCATTCCTACATTTTGCTGGACGGCAACACTCTCTTTTGGAAGGATTTGGAAACGGGCGGCATTTTCGATTGTTTGGATTTATAAGAATCGTACATTTCTATAATTAAAAATATTTGGGGTTCTCCGTATTTTACGGAGAACCCCTTTTCATTAAGTCTATCTTTTGCAAGCCATTCTCTTTTCACCAAGGAGTAGCAACATTATCTACGTAATGCCAGTACTTATAAGCTACTTCCATTTCGGATTTCTTTGACTTGTCGGGACAAAACGACTCTCCTACATCTTCTTCGGGAGCAGACGCGGTTTCCCGCGCCTGCTGTGCCTT
>CAZBQP010000161.1:0-2633 GCA_964494075.1 uncultured Clostridia bacterium | reverse complement strand
CTTTACCTACTTTTTACTTCTTTTTCTTTGCAATCGTGCGTTGAACAAGCTTCACAAGTTCCACCACGGGAATTACGCAGAAGCCAAGCGCTAACGCCACCGCATATTCGCCGATTTCGATGGATTCAAAACCGAACGCACTTGCCAAGAAAGGCACTTCGCATACAAGAGTGGTCAACACGAGCGTACCTACCGCAGCCGCCCAAAGGATGACGTTCTGTTTTTTCAAAGTAAACAAGCTCTCTCGCTGCGAACGCATATTTAAGCTGTGGAAAATCTCTGCCATGGACATCGTCAAGAACGCCATGGTCATGCCGTGCGAACTTTCCGTGATTTCCCAGTTGCCCGTTTCCATTGCGTGACCGATGAAATAGGAAAGTAGCACGAGCCCCGAGATCAATAAGCCCTGATAGAGAATATCTACACCCATGCCGTCGGCAAAGATACCGGCTTTGGAGGAACGAGGTTTACGCTTCATCACGTTCGCCTCTGCCGTTTCCATCCCCAGTGCCAACGCAGGGAAGCAGTCGGTGACAAGGTTGATCCAAAGCAGATGAACGGGTTTGAGAATGGTGAATCCCATAAGCGTTGCCACGAAAATAGAGATGACTTCACTCATGTTCGATGCGAGTAAGAACTGAATGGCTTTACGAATGTTATCGTAAATTCTGCGCCCTTCTTCCACGGCACCGACGATGGTTGCGAAATTATCGTCCGCAAGTACCATGTCCGCAACGTTCTTGGTTACGTCCGTACCCGTAATTCCCATACCTACGCCGATATCCGCCGCCTTGATAGAAGGAGCATCGTTGACGCCGTCTCCCGTCATTGCGGTGACTTTGCCGATCCCTCTCCAAGCGTTGACGATACGCGTCTTATGTTCGGGCTGTACGCGAGCGTATACGCTGATGGATTGAAATTCTTTCGCAAACGTTTCATCGTCCATTTCGTTGAGTTGTGATCCTGTAATTGCGCGAGCTCCGTCCCCTAAAATCCCCAGTTCTTTTGCGATGGCAACCGCAGTATCCACGTGGTCGCCAGTGATCATAATGGGACGAATCCCTGCTTCCAAACAACGTTCGATGGACACCTTGACTTCAGGACGCACGGGATCGATCATGCCGCAAAGCCCGACAAAACAAAGATTTTCTTCCAAATACTTAGGATCGCACGAATCAGGTGTCTCCGTCCACGTGCGCTGTGCGCAAGCAAGCACTCGAAGGGCACGATCTGCCATATTCTTATTTGCAACCAAAATCTCTGTTCTATACTCTTCCGTCATGGGCACGGCAACGCCGTCTTTCAAATAGTGCGTACATCTGTCGATAACGACGTCTGGTGCACCCTTGGTATATTGTATAATCCCATTTTCCGCCTTATGCACGGTGGACATCATCTTACGATTAGAATCGAAGGGAGCCTCCGTGATACGGGGCATGGTCGTCTTCAAGAGGTATTTTTTCTCGCCGAGCTTGTTTGCCCAAGCTACGAGTGCCGTCTCCGTAGGCTCACCCGTTAACGACTCGTCCTCGAAAAGTTCGGCATCCGAACAGAGCGCCATACACACGGCAATCTGCGTTTCATTCTCCCCGAAATAATCGACGACAGTCATCTTGTTCTGCGTGAGAGTCCCCGTCTTATCCGAGCAGATAATTTGTGCGCAACCGAGCGTTTCCACCGCCGTCAATTTACGAATGATGGCATTGCGTTTGGACATGTTGGTAACGCCGATGGAGAGCACGACGGTCACCACTGCCGTCAAGCCTTCGGGAATTGCAGCCACGGCAAGAGACACGGCAACCATGAATGCGTCAAGCGCAAATTCAAAATCAAAACCACCGTGACGAATAAGCTGTACGCCAAACACGACGACGCAAATGCCGAGCACAAGATACGTAAGAACCTTGGAGAGCTGACCGAGCTTGATTTGCAATGGAGTCTGCCCCTCTTCCGCCTGCGCCAAAGCGCCTGCAATTTTTCCCATTTCGGTATCCATGCCTGTCGCAGTAATTACAGCCATACCCCTGCCATACACCACGGTGCTGCCCATGTATACCATGTTCTTTCTATCCCCTAAGGTGACATCTTTTTCACCCTCGCGAATCTTGATTACTTCTACCGTCTTTTCCACGGGAACGGACTCACCCGTAAGCGCCGCTTCTTCGATTTTCAAGCTTGCGCTTTCCAAAATCCTGCCGTCTGCAGGAACGGCATCACCCGCCTCGAGAAGGACGATATCCCCCACCACGAGATCCTCGCTGGGCACATGTATCACTTTGCCCTCACGAAGAACTTTCGACGTCGCCGCCGACATTTCTTGCAGAGCTTCGATGGCTTTCTCCGCCTTACTTTCTTGGAATACGCCCAACACGGCGTTGATGATAACAACCGCAAGAATGATGATGACGTCTATAAAATCGCCTTCCCCACTCTGTATCATATGATAGACGGACATTACGCAGCTTACCAGCGCTGCTACGATCAAAATAATGATCATAGGATCAGAGAGTTGCTCAAAAAATCTGCGAACGAGGGATTTTTTCTTCGCCGCCGCCAACTTGTTTTTGCCATTTTCTTCCAGTCGTTTCATCGCTTCCGAAGAGAAAAGTCCTTCTCCCTCCGTGACGTTTAAC
>CAZBQP010000160.1:0-2680 GCA_964494075.1 uncultured Clostridia bacterium | reverse complement strand
TGCCTAAACAGAAAACACATAGCAGTACCAAAAAGCGTTTCTGGCTTACCGGTTCCGGTAAAGTAAACCGCGCACACAGCGGCAAGAACCACAAAGCTGAAACCAAGAACACCAAGAGAAAAAGACGTTTGCGTCAGTGCGCTCTCGTGTCTTCCACCCAGGAAAGCACCGTTAAGAGCATGATGCCTTATAAGAAATAAGAAAGGAGATAGTGAATTATGCGTATTAAGAGAGCAGTGAACGCAGTTAAAAAGCGTAGAAAAATTTTCAAACTTTCCAAAGGTTATTACGGAAGCAAGAGCAGATCTTACAGAATTGCAAGAGAAGCCGTAATGAAGTCTTTGAACTATGCATACGTTGGCAGAAGACTGAAGAAGAGAGATTTCCGTCGTCTTTGGATCGCAAGAATCAATGCGGCAGCAAGACTCAACGGTTTGTCTTACAGCAAGCTTATGCACGGTCTTAACAAAGCAGGGATCAACCTTAATAGAAAGGTGCTTGCAGACTTGGCAGTAAACGATGCAGCAGCATTTGCACAGCTCGTTGAAAAAGCAAAAGCAGCGATCTAACGAACATAAAAGCCTTTTAGTTGTAAAAGGCTTTTTTCACATCATTGAGACGTATGATTTTAACCTCGAAAAACAATTCGCTCATTAAAGAAACAGCGGCGTTAAAAGAGAAAAAAGCACGTAGAGAAAGAGGACTGTTCCTTGTCGAAGGTAGGAAAATGGCGGTGGAATGCTTAAAGAGCGATTTTGAAATCGACCGTGTCTTTCTTTCTCCTCATTACGAGGGCGAGCTTCCTTTTGATGAGGATAAGCTCGTTTACGTATCCGACGACGTGCTCCGCTTTCTCTCTGATGAAAAAAGCCCTCAGGGCATCGTGTGCAGAGTGAAGATTCCTGCCCGATCGCTTGTTGCGCCTTCGGACAAATGTTTATTTTTAGACGGCGTTTCCGATCCCGGCAACGTGGGTACGATTATTCGTACGGCAAACGCAGCAGGATATTCGGAAGTGTACTTGACGGAAGAATGTGCAGATGCATATTCTCCCAAAAGTGTTCGCGCAAGCATGAGCGGCGTATTTTTCACCAAAATCTATCGTGCGAAACGGGAAGAAATCCTGTCCGTGTTGGAAGGGGGTCCCGTCGTTGTTGCGGACATGGGTGGGGCGAACGTTTTCACTTTCGATCCCCCCGAGAAATATGCGCTTGCAATCGGCAACGAGGCAAACGGCATTTCCAAGGAGACGTTTGCAAAGGCGACGCACACGGTGAAAATCCCCATGCAAGCCACGCAGGAGAGCTTAAACGCTGCGATTTCCGCAGGGATCATCATGTACGTACTCAATCGACATAATTTTCAAGAATAATCAAGAAGGAGACGAAAGATGTCAGGACATAGCAAATGGCATAACATACAGGCAAAGAAAGGCAAAGCCGATGCAGCAAAGGGGAGAATTTTCACCAAGCTCGGCAGAGAGATCGCCGTTGCGGCGAAGAGCAATCCTAACCCCGAAACCAACAGCAAGCTCGCCGATATCATCGCAAAGGCGAAGGCTGCGAACATGCCGAACGACAACATTCAGCGTAGTATCAAAAAGGCGTCCGGTGAAATGAGCGGCGCAGATTATAAGGAACTCACCTACGAAGGATATGGTGTGGCAGGTTCTGCCGTGATCATCGTCACTTTGACGGACAATATCAACCGAACCGCAGGTGATGTACGCGCAATTTTGGGCAAACACGGCGGTCAGCTCGGTCAAAACGGCTGCGTATCCTATAACTTTGAAAACAAGGGGTACATCGTGGTGGAAAGAACGGTGGAACTTGACGAAGATACGATGACGGAATATGCGTTGGAAGCAGGCGCAGACGACGTTGTTACGAGTGACGACGTGTACGAAATTTTTACCTCTCCCGAAGCGTTCTCCGACGTACGTAAGTACCTCGAAGCGAAGAATGCAGAGCTTATGGCGGCTGCACCTAAGGGAAGAAGAAACGAAGAGGAAGAACCCAAGATTCGTTTTGTACAGGCTGAAGTTGCCATGATTCCTTCCAACAGAATCACCCTTCCTGCTGATAAGGTGGCTACGTTTGAAAAGATGATCGACGCTCTTGAAGATCACGATGACGTGCAGAACGTATATCACAACGTTGAGCTTCCCGACGAAGACGAGGAATAACGTGCGAAAATGCAGGGATTTTCAATCGAGCGCCGATAAAACGGCGGGTTGAGAAATTACGAAAATGACAACTGCAAATCAGATGAAAGAACAGGTGACATCAGGCTTCGGGTTGGTGATGCCTGTTTTTTTTTGCAAGTTGTGAATTAGGCTGTGTGCTCCATACAAAGAATGGTCAAATGGCGAGTATTCATAAAAAGTTGCATGCTTATCGCATATTTTTTTTCAATTTGTATAATTACACAATCTCAAAAAAATAATCGTAAAAGAGTTGACAATCTAAAATTACTGTGATATAATATTGTAAAATCCCATTGAGGGAGTAGCAAACACGGTTTTCGTGTGGCAAGTCAACAACACCGACTTGAAAAAAGTCTGGCTTGTCTTAAATTGCGAGACTCAACGAAGAGGGCGTAGTCCGTTATCGTGAGTTTCCTACATATTGAAACGAAGCGGATGCGTCATGCGTCCGCTTTCTTTTTTGTGGAACGGACG
>CAZBQP010000159.1:0-2719 GCA_964494075.1 uncultured Clostridia bacterium | reverse complement strand
GCCAAAACGACTTTGCTGTACCGATTTTTAGAGTTGGACGAGCAAGCCGAACCCGTGCCGATGATCAACCCCTTATCATCTGCCATATGCAGGAGAATTTCCCCACGCAACCCCGAGGCAGCAACACTCAAAATATACGGCGTTCCGTTTTCGGACGAAAGACGAGTATACACCCCTTTATCCAGCCCAGACCAAAGCTTTTCGCGGTATTCTTTTACACGTTCGTAATCCACCTTGAGCGTCTTGAATTTCTCTTCGACGACGTACTCAAACTGTTTAATTCCAAACACGTTCTCCGTGCCGCTTCTGCGCCCCATTTCCTGACCGCCACCAATCATGTAGGCAGGCAACACCAGAGATTTCCGCTTAATCAAAGCGCCAACCCCTTTCAAGCCGCCGATCTTATGCGCACTAATCGAATACAAATCGACCTCCTTGGCGAGTTTGAAGGGAATTTTTCCGTACGCTTGCACACCGTCGCTGTGGAAAATCACACGCGGATTTTTTTGCTTAACCCGTTTTGCAATCTCGTTGACGTCGTTGATTGCACCGATTTCATTATTCACGTGCATAACGGAAACGAAACTCGTTTTCTCATCGACAAGGGAAAGCAACTTCTCCACGTTTACACTACCATCCACATTCAACGGCGCAAAACGAGGCTCTGCCAAGCCCCGATTTTTCAGTTCCGTAAAAGAGGCAAATACGGCGGAATGTTCCCCTTCCGTCGTAACCGCATTTCCTCTGCGAGCAAAGGAAAAAATCGCCTGATTATCCGCTTCCGTGCCACAGGAGGTAAAAATTAACTCAAACGCCGTTTCACTCGCAACAGGCGAGAGTAATACCGAACGTGCTTTTTTCAATTCTCCCTGCAAGGCAAAACCCTCCCGATACATGCCGGAAGGATTATAATAATATTCAGTTACGTATTTGCGAGCACGTTCGAAAGCCGTCAAAGACGGCTTCGTCGTTGCTGCATTGTCCATATAAATCATCTTAAATTTCCAAGGTTCCTTCGTATACTGTTTTTACGCTCCCCATGAGCTCTACCGTATCGTCCGATCTGTAATTGACGGTGAGATCGCCGCCACGCAACTTCACGGTTACGTTCGTGTCCTTTTCGCAATAGCCACCAAGTACTGCTGCCACAACCGCAGCACAAGCACCCGATCCGCATGCCCACGTCTCGCCGACACCGCGTTCCCATACGCGCATTTTAATCGTCACTTTGTTGACAACACGGATAAATTCTGCACTGACGCCTTCGGGGAAATATTCGCTATGTTCCAGCTTCGGACCAACTTCCTTCACCTTGATGCCGTCCACTTTGTCGCTAAAAATAACACAATGAGGATTACCGACGTTTACAAGTGTAACTTGATAATGTTCGCCGTCCAACTCGATCGTCTTTCCGACAATGCGCTCTTCATCGAACACGCAAGGAATTTTTTTGCCGCTAAGCTCTACCTTCCCGAGGTTAACGCTTGCGCTGTTCACCTTGCCGCTGAAAGAATACGCCTTCACGTCAAGCACAGCCCCGTTCATCTCGATCTTCATATCGTTCTTGCGGACGATATTCTTTTCATAGAGATATTTCCCGACGCAACGAATGGCGTTGCCACCGATGGGCGCTTCTTTGCCGTCGATGTTGAAGACGTGAATTTTGGCATCCGCAATCTGCGAATTTTCCACCAACACAAGCCCGTCACCACCGATTCCGTAATGAGAAGGAAGATAGTTGACGGCAATCGACTCGGGACAATCAATCGCCCCGTCACGATTATCAACCACAATGTAGTCGTTTCCGCACGATTGCATTTTGGTGAAATTAATCTTCAATTTTTCCGTACGCAATGCGTTAATATCCACAAGCTCGGTGTTGTTTTCCGTAAATCGGCTGGCGATAATATCCGCAAGCGCATTTGCAGTATCCAACGACGTAAGCACCGTAATACCCAACAAAATCGCATGATGATGCAAGCGGATAAAGTCATTAATCGAACCCATGTCCGTTTTACCCGTGTAAACGACGTACGAAATTTTTCCTTCGTCCATAAGTTTAATCACAGTGTCGGTTGCGGACAGTCTATCCACGATTTGACAATCGAAACCAAGATCGGTGATTACTTTCGCCGTGCCCTTCGTCGCATACATCGTACAACCTAAATCTCCGAATTTTTTCGCAATCGTCAATACGTCCAGTTTATCCTGATCGTTAACCGTAATATATACGCCGACGGGATTGCGTTCGGTGGGATGACACATCTTAAAGCCTGCCGAAACAAGCCCTTTGAACATCGCTTCTTCCAACGTCTTACCAAGTCCCAAGACTTCCCCCGTGGATTTCATCTGAGGACCGAGCTGAGAGTTGACATCATTCAGCTTTTCAAAACTGAACACAGGCACTTTGACAGCCACGTATGGAGATGCAGGATACAACCCTGTTCCGTAACCGAGGTTTTTCAATTTCTCCCCGATAATAATCTTGGTGGCAAGCTCTACCATAGGCACACCCGTTACCTTGGAAATGTAAGGCACGGTACGGGACGCACGAGGATTCACCTCAATTACGTACAACTGTCCACGATAGATCAAATACTGAATATTGATAAGCCCTTTGGTTTTAAGCTCCAACGCAAGTTGAGTGGAAACTTCGATAATGCGTTCCAACATGGTATCCTCCAAATTGTAAGGAGGATATACGGCAATGGAGTCACCG
>CAZBQP010000158.1:0-2729 GCA_964494075.1 uncultured Clostridia bacterium | reverse complement strand
CATAAAAATAAAAGGAATTTTCAGTAAGCACTTGTATTTTGTCGAAAAATGTGGTATCATGTACGTAACATTCATAGGAGCGGAAAAGGATATGAAAAAAATTGCGGTTGTAGGACTTGGAATTATCGGCGGATCAATTTGCGGTGCGTTGACCAAGGCGGGATATTGCGTGGATGGTTTTGCAAGAAGAGCGGAAACGATAGATTTTGCGTTGCGAGCCGGCTATATTCGAGCAAAAGGCGAAGACCTCACCGAGTACGACGTCGTGTTTATTGCGGTACCGCCGAAAGCCACGATGGAGTATTTGGACAAGGGAACTTTTAAGGACGGCGCACTCGTCATGGATATTTGTGGCGTCAAAAGCTCGCTTGAAAAACTTGTCTATTCCAAACCGCGTAATTATCGTTACGTAGGCACCCATCCCATGGCAGGGAAGGAGACGTCGGGAATTTCTTCGGCATCGCCCGATTTATTCAAGAAAGCGAATTTGATCATCACACACTCGGCACAAACGGATGTGAATGACGTCAAAGAAGCAAAGGAATATGCAGCTGCGATGGGGTTTGGAAAAATCGTGGAATGTACGGCGGAAGAGCATGATAGAAAGATTGCACTCACCTCGCAGCTTGCGCATATAGTTTCCAACGCCTATGTTAAAAGTCCGCAAGTGCAACATTGTGATGGGTTTACCGGCGGAAGTTTTCAGGATATGACTCGTATTGCAGGCGTTGACGAAAAGATGTGGATAGAGCTTTATATGGAAAATCAGCCATTCATCGTGGAAGAACTTGAAGGGCTAATCAAGCATTTGTCCGTCTATTGCGATTGCCTTAAACGCAACGATGCGGAGGGACTTTCCGAAACGTTGAAAGAGGGGCGTTTAATCCGTGAAAAGATAAAGCGGAATAACGATTGAAGAATATTTTTCAAAAATGGAAAAAAGAGTTTACATTTTGTAAAATATTTGATATACTAAGAGAGAAGAATGTCGAAAAAGGAAACAAATCGTGAAAGCGTGTAGATTGACGATTACAACAATGGCAGACGGCGTGGAAAATTCCATTGTCCGCACGGGGAAGATGCGGCTTGCTTTATCGGAAGCAGAGCTGTTTTATCGGGAAGAAAATGCGCTGGTTGCCATTAAATTGCACGATTCGATGGCGGAAATCGTTCGTGAGGGGGATTATACTTTACGTCTATTTTTGAAAGAAGGGAAACAAACGCTTGGTTTGATCGGAATCGGGGGCGTTGAAGGGGAAATTCAAACGTTCGCCCGTCGAATTGCCTATTCCGCCTCTAAAGATGCGTTGCTTTTGTCTTTGCACTACGATTTGGTAATCAGCGGAGAAAGGCAGGAAATGAAGCTCAGGCTGTTATCGAGATTTGAGGAAAACGGGTATGAAGATTGAATATTTGGGGCATTCTTGTTTCTGTTTGCAAGATAAAAAAGGAAGGAGAATTATCACCGATCCGTACACGAACGTTGGGTACGAGTTACCTTTGGGACTTAAGGCGGATATTGTGACGACGAGCCACGGGCATTTCGATCATAACTATACGGCGGCAATCAGCGGTACTCCGTGTGTCTTTCAACAAGAAGGAAGCTACGAGTGCGATGGGGTGAAAATCGTCGGCAAACATACTTGGCACGATCCCGAAAAGGGGGCTTTGCACGGCGATAACGTGATTTTCCGTTTTACGCTGGAGGGCGTGGATATTTGTCATTTCGGGGATCTTGGTGAGGGATATTCCAAGGAAATCGAGGATTTTCTCGAAGGTGCCGACGTGTGGTTGATTCCGGTCGGCGGTAGATATACCATCGACGCAAGACAAGCAGCAGAGTATATCCAAAGGGGGAATCCTAAACTGGTGATCCCCATGCACTATCGTCCCAAAGACGGCAGCTTGGATATTGCGACGATTGATCGCTTTTTGCAATGTGTGGACTTCCAGAGCGTCGTGCATTGTCCAAACGGAGAATACCTTTTCACCAAAGCAGATTTGAGGGACGGAGAGAAGAAAATAATCTATATGGAGCGGAAGTAAATGAGTCGGATCAACGAAAATGAATTTAAGCTGACTTGCCGAAATTTTTTAAGCAAGCAGACAATATCCGTATTGCGCCCTTATGGACGAAAAATCGGGGTTGCAGAGCCGACGGCGAAAAGTAAACAGGATTTAATCGAGGAGATTATTGCCATTCTTGCAGGAGAACAATCGCCGACACCTCGCTCCTTGCGTGGTGCGCCCGTGCGAGATGATTTCGTCGATCCTGCTGTCGTTGAACGCATGGAAGTAATATGTAAAAATTTCCCCGACGAATCGGAATATAGACCGGATGACGGCAGAGAAATTCGTGCTCGTTTGCAGGAGCTTAAAAACAATCCGATACTCTGGAAGGTGGAAGATCCCAATGCGGCGCGTTTGGTTCCGAAAACTCGTCCAGTAATTTTCAAAGGGCAATATGTAACGAAGGGTGATTTGCGCTTTTTGCTCCCCTTGAGTTTGAGTGCATTAGAAGAAAAGATTTGGATAACATCGGATACAGAACATAACGAGCGGTTGAGGGAAGGGGATATCGTCACCTGTTACGCAGAGCGTGAGGGGGAGGATTTGATTGCAACCGAAGTGGTAACGATCAACGGAACGCTGATAGAGTTTTTTCGCCGTGGGCGTTTTGAAGAGTTTCCTGCGTGCTATCCCTATCAAAAAATTCAGTTTTATCAAGC
>CAZBQP010000157.1:0-2754 GCA_964494075.1 uncultured Clostridia bacterium | reverse complement strand
AGGTATGAGATCACCGTTCTTATGCTACGTATTTTGACGGAAGAAGATCAACGCATTGTCACGTTGCACGTAATTTGGGAATACAAGCATAGAGAGATTGCGGAAATGCTTGGCGTTCCGACGGGTACGGTCACGTCGAAATATAAACGCTCTATCGAGAAATTAAAAAATGCTTTCAAGGAGGAATCGTAAATGAAATCGTGGAAAAAACGTTGGCAAGAAGAACTGGATGCTGCCATTCCTGTGCTCAGCAACGAAGTACGGAACGAGCCTATCCCTGCTCGTGATCGTACGCAAACGCTTACCTTTACGCCTGTTTCTGAGCCTTGGTACAAACAACTTATCAAAACGCCACGTAGAATTGCTTCATGCGTTGCTGCCTGTGTCGTATGCGTTGCTGCGGTTGGCGCTTCCGCCTATTTGTTCCGTCCCGGCGTTCACATGTCGGTGGAACAAGAAGTCATTTCCGTGGAAGTGAATCCTCAGGCGGTGTTTGCCGTCAATAAGGAGGGCATCGTCACGGCGGTGAATGCGGTGAATCAAGATGCGGACGTTGTGCTTGCAGATGAGCGATATATGGATATGCAGGGCAAGACGGTGCAGGAAGCTGTGGAGATTTTCGTTGATTATACGGCGAAACTTGGTTATTTGGATTTGAATACACAAGAAGATGTCGTTCGGGTGACATCCTGCGTGCAAAATGGCAGACTCAACGAGGTGGCTGACGCTTTGCAAAACTACTTCATGGATAAGGGCGCATATGTTGCGGTTGCCAAAGAAACGATCGAGATTGACGCTTTTTGTCAGAGAGTGAAGATGAAGGTTTGCGATTCGGTGCAGATGCTTAAATCGAGCGTTGAACGCATACCTGCCCTCACCTTTTTGCGTGAGGCAGAGGGGAAGACGGGAGCCGAATTGCAGGAGGTTTACAAGAAAAACGTGCCTTTTGAAGAGGTGAAAAACATTTTCTGTTCCACTCTTAACAATGTAGAAAAACGTGTGAATGATTTTCTTGATATTTCAGAATTGGCGGACGATATTTATACGCATGAAGACAATAAATTCGGTCTTTTGGGACTTGGGCGAGATTACTGGAATATTCCTGAAGACGAGGTGCCCGAAAGCATGTCCGCAATGATGACGGAAATGTCGGAAAAATTGTTGGCATACGAGCAAAACTACGGCGTAAAAATCGACGGGTTGGATGCGTTGGTTGCGGAGGGAGTAAGAAGTTCAAGATCCGTATTGTCAACGGTGACGAGCGTATTGAAAGAAGCGTTGTTGTCAACTTCGGTGGAGCTTCTTTCCAAAAAATTGCAAGCGGTGTCCACGCTCTTAAAAAGTTTTGACATAGACACGACGCTCATGGAAGATTTGCTCGAATTGCCTGAGACGTTGGAATCGTACAGCCAAAAGGTGAACAAATATATGCAGGAGTGTTTTAATTCCTTAAAAAAGGAAGCGCAGACGGGCTATGAGACCGTCCGTGAAAAAATAAGCAGCGATGCATACGCCGATTTCGTTGCGAGATTAGAGAGTGAACACGGTTCTCTTTCCGAATATTTCAAAGAATCGTCGGCTTTCGTTGTTTGACAAGCCGGAGAATAAGTGAATAATAGGTAAAAAAATAAAGCAGCCGGTGGGCTGTTTTATTTTTGAGTGCATCAAGTTGAGCGTAAAAGGAATTATTTTGAAATACGCCCCGAAAGCTTGTCCGACTTTCGGGGCGAATGTATGTATTTTTTTTAGCTTGTATAAAAACGTATTCTTTTATTTATCGTTGTCACTAAACGAAATTGTAATGGTCTGTCTGAGAGCTGTTCTTTTCGAAGAATGATGTCCTTTCGAGGATTTCTTTTTAGCGTCTCTTTTTTTATTCTTGGAACGTAAGAAATGAATTACAAATAATAATACGACAAGTAAAACAAGATTTGCGAGACAATCAGGTACAATAAACAACCCAAAAGAGTCCATCAATACGTTGCCGATGAGAACTCCTGCAAGATGAGTGAATACGGCGAGGTACTTAAACATGCCCACAAAAACCATCTGACAATGCTTACAAACATAGTAATCGCCACAATCAAAATAACGATAGTAAGTAGGATGGCTGTCCAAATAGCTGATCAACCAATCGACGTAAGGTACTATGAAATTTAAAAAAAGGAGTATCGCTGCGATAATCAGAATGCCACGGATCACTTTTTTTACGATGTGTTTGTTCTTCTTTTTAGATGAACTTTCTTTGATTGTAAATGTTTTTGTCATAAAGAACCTCCAAAAATAAATTTTATACTTATATTATACGGAACATTTTGTTCCATGTCAAGCATTTCAGAACAAAATGTTCTAAAATGTTGATATGAGTAATAAATTTTCAGAGCAGCTATATGCGTTAAGAATAGAAAATGATCTCACACGTGCGCAACTTGCCCAACGTTTGAATGTTTCCGTTCGTTTGATCTCTTACTGGGAAAATGGACAGCGCGAATGTGATTTCGATATGCTGATTAAGATTGCCGATCTTTTTTCGGTGAGCATTGATTATCTTTTGGGGAGAAAAGAATATTAGGGAAAAGTACGCAACAAAAAAAGAGAGCCGATGCTCTCCTTTTTTGTTGGTGACTCTATCGGTGGGCTTTCGCTTCGCTCAAAGAAAACGCAAGCGTTTTCCGAACCCGTGCGGGTTCGTCTGGGAAAAAAGTACGCAACAAAAAAAGAGAGCCGATGCTCTCCTTTTTTGTTGGTGACTCT
>CAZBQP010000156.1:0-2754 GCA_964494075.1 uncultured Clostridia bacterium | reverse complement strand
CGGTAAAGTGCTTTGCCAGCTCGGGGGTCTGCTGCGGCAGATCGGTGGCACTGCCTCCGCAGAGGATCAGCACGTCGATCTTGTCCTGATAGTCAAGGACGTCGTCGATATGGAGTACGGGCACATCTTTGGTTGCGATTGTCACAGTAGAAGGATCGCGACGTGTAAAGACTGCCACGAGGTTCATGTCGGAATTCTGACGGATGGCGTTTTCAATGCCTCTGCCGAGATTTCCGTAGCCGTAAATACCGATTCTGATTTTCATTTTTGTACTTACCTTTCTTTTGCTGAAGTGTTATTCTTAAAAACTCGAATTAATTATAGCACTTTTTCTGTTTCCTTGCAAGGTCTTTATTGATTTTTTATAAATATTGCTTGTGAATCGAGTTTGCAAAAAAAATGATTTTTTTTTGCAAAAAGGGGTTGACAACACGAAGGTGATGTGATATAATATCTAGGCTGGCGTAAGAAAGCAGATAAATCTGGGTGTGGCGCAGTTGGTAGCGCGCTACCTTGGGGTGGTAGAGGCCGCAAGTTCAAGTCTTGTCACTCAGACCAGAAAGACTCGAATAATTGGTGATTGTTCACTGATTGTTCGGGTTTTCTTTTTGTCTTTTGGCGATTTTGAACATTACCAAACCATTCGTATAAAGTTCACGACACTCGTTCTACGAATTTTCTACGAATTATTCTTGATTTCTTCATCGAATTCTTCGTAGATTTCCTCTCTCGGCAGGGTTTATTCCCCTGCCGGGCTTTTCATTTCCGCCTCTTCTTTCCGGGCGACATCCGAAGGTCTTTACGGACGATGATTAACTACCTCATGCAGTCAAGAGCTTTTCGACGTTCTGGACAATCTTATTGTTCTGAGCAGTAATCAAGTCAATCGCCGCATTCTCCTGCTCAAGAGTCTTGATTTGCTCTGCGTTTGCGGCCTTTGCCGCAGCCGCTTCCTCGTTAGTAGTCTTGAGCCCTGCAATAAGAGTTCTGAACGCGTTGATTGCGGTTTCGGATTTTGTCTGCAAGCTTGCAGCAGTAGCAACAATATTCTTCTTGTTTGCCATTTTCTTTCTCCTTGTATTATGTATTTGGGTTTGTTTTGTTTTCTCCCCCTTATAGGAACTTAGTGAATTCCTTTAAGGAATGATTTCAATTTCGTTCATTGCAAGGGGGAGATTTTTACTTTTTAGAACCGGAGTTCCCAAAAGTGCGTTAGAAAAATCGGCATTTTCTGCAAGGTCAGCAAATATCGGGACGCTCTTACTTTATAGGACGTGAAGAAAACAGAGCGAGAACGGGTTCTTTGACACTCCGATAGGTCGGGATATTATCCCAGAAACAATGCCAAACATATCCACCGTCTTGAATGGTTCCTATGTATCTGGAAGGGTCAATTTTCTGACACTCCCAGCCGGTGCCGATAATTGCAACCTTATATTTTCGTGGTATCTTATCAGGGTTTACTATTGCCCAAACACAAGGAATATCTCCTTGCATTTGAACGGTCAAAAACTGTTCAATAGGCGCCTCGATTTCTGTTTCCTCGGCCGTTAGTGGGAATTTCCAAATCGCGTTCATCGGTATGTACCTCTCTCGGTTTGAAGTATTTGTCGAGCAGTTCTTCCATTTCTTTTTCTTCGATGAAGAAAATATCTCGCTTCGTTTCGGACACCACAAACCCAAGGAAGTTGGACATAAACTGCCCAAATCTCCAATCGGGAATATGGTTTTCCAATAGTCAGCAAGCTTACGAATAAAAGTCTCAATTCTTTCCGGGTCTCTCATCAGTGCCTCCTAAATCAAAAGTAGAGTTCAACTGCGCAACCATTCGCGCTTTTCGAGCTTCCGTAATGTGAGTGTAGATGTCTCCTGTTATCTCAACGCTGGAATGCCGTAACCAGCTTTGACTGTCTTTCAAATCCCACCCTTTATCATATAGGATGCTTGCCGTACTGTGTCGTAAATCGTGAAACCTCATCATTGGAAGACCGTGCGCTTTGAGAACTCGTTGAAATCCTCTTGTTACATAGTCTGGTCTATATAAGGTTCCGTCGTCCCAAGTGAAGATATAATCGCTTTCCCTGTATGCTGCGCCGAATGCTTTTTTATTGCTCTTTTGGCGTTCGCGCTGGGCAATCAATGCTTCACGAACATCGTCGATCAACCAGTAGGTATGATGGCTGCTTTGGGTTTTGGTCGTATCTTTCCTCACAATAGTTCGGTTTTTTACGACTGTGTGGTTGATAGTTAAAGTTCCCTGATTAAAGTCTACTGCGCTCCACCTTAATCCAAGCACCTCAGACCTGCGAAGTCCATAATACAAAGTTACATACACAAGGGCTTGTAGTGGATGTCCATTGAAAGCCTTAAGCATTAAATTAGCTTGCTCCGCATCTAAAAAAACTTTCTCTCTCGTCACGGTTTCTTTAGCTGGAAGTTTTACACCTTCTGCCGGGTTGCGAGTTATGTACTCGCCCACAAGAGCATCGGTAAGCGCTTCTTTGATTACCAGTGCGTGCTTCTTTATGGAAGCGATTGATAATCCGCCTTTCTTGCCATCCAATCTTCCCTTGGTATATTTGAATTCGTAGTAGTCTTTGATGTGCTGAGGGCGTATGTCTCTCAATGAAAGCTTGAGTGGTTCAAAGTAAGGAATAATGTGACGAGTCACATATATTTCATATCCTTCCCACGTAGACATATGATGTCTCAGAAATTTCAGACCGAGCAGCAGGAGCTTACCGAGAAGATCGA
>CAZBQP010000155.1:0-2813 GCA_964494075.1 uncultured Clostridia bacterium | reverse complement strand
CTCTACAGATGCGCTTCCGTCCGCGTGCAAAGTCACTTTGACTCTATTTGCGTATCCGTTTGCCGCCTCGTCGATTGCATTGTCCACGATTTCCCAAAGAATGTGGTGCAACCCTTTGATACCCGTCGAACCGATATACATACCGGGACGCATACGAACAGCCTCGAGACCTTCCAAGACCTCAAGGTTGCCGGCGGTGTATTCCTCTGCTTTCTTCGTCGTTTTTTTCAGTTCTGCCATGTCATCCTCAATTATAAGTTCTGTCAACGCTTTTTGGAAAAAATTCGCCAAAAAATGCCATTTTGCATTTATTATAACATCTTTTTTTTAATTTTTCAAATGATTGAAGTAAAAAAACTCAATGATTTTTTATAAATTTTCCCAAAATTTCTAAAATCTCCTTAAAATCACGCACTTCGTAGTCTGGAATTACTTCGCTCGTATTCCTCTTTCCTTGCGGATTAAACCAAATTGCGGTCACGTCCGCCTCCCGGGCCGCCCTCATATCGGCACTTATACTATCCCCGATCCAAACGGTCTTTTCCCTATCAAAATGGGGAATATGCGAAAAGATGTACGCCGTGTACTCCTTCGACGGTTTATCATATCCGATCCTTTGAGAAATAAACGTATCTTCACCTTTTTCCCAAAGCCTCGCAATATCGAAACGGGATTTTTGAATTTCTTCCGTGCCGTTGGTTACGAAAAATACCCGTCCGATTTTCGAAAGCGCACATAGAAATTCTTCTGCCCCGAGGAGATAACGGGGATGGTTGGAAATATAGGCGATATACGAGCGATTGATCGCATATCCGTCCGCATTTTGCAAGCCTTCCTCTTGAAAGAACCAAGTAAACCGCTCACGCATGAGCGCTTCGCGCGTCAACTCTTTGCGTTCCAACCGCTCCCAAAGGGAAAGATTGAACGTTTGGTATCGACGTTGAAGCTCTTCGTTCCAAGAAATATCGTTTTCCAAGCACGCATTGCGAAATGCTTCCGCAGACACTCCGTGAAAATCCAAAATCGTATCATCTACGTCCACTAAAAATATGCTTTTCATTTTCACCTCACTCGATCACGGCGAGATCTTTCAACGCTCGGGTATAGGCGATGTATTTCTCGCTGTCCGTCATTCCCTTATCCGCCACGACGACGGAGGAAAATTCCAAGCCCTTACTCTCGTACACTGTCATAATATTTACCTTTTTACGGGAAACTTTTCCTTTCGCATGCAAATCATTATATGCCTTTCGCACATACGTTTCCTTTTCGCTCTCTGCGCAAATCACCGCCTTCAAACCCTTTTTATCCTTGAAAAAGCCGTTGATGCCGCGAGGAGCTATCTTGACCACTTCGGGACCGTCGTAACCGATGGATTGCATATCCAACTTAAGTTTTTCCGCCACGAAAGAGACGATTTGGTTGGTGTTACGATAATTTTGATTCAGATCGTATACAGCAAATCCAGGGAAGGTTTCTCTCCAGTCCTTGACACCTCGCCACCTCGTAACATTTTGCGCGAGGTCGCCAAAGATATTGAAAGAAGCCTTGACATTGATTTTACGGAGCAAGTCGTATTCGCAAGGGGAAATATCCTGTCCTTCGTCCACGAAAACGTACGAATACACGGGCGAAAGCCTCTCGCAAATTCCTGCGCAAATCACGCACAGAGCGTACGCATCCGAGCGATACATTTTCTTAGACGTCATTCCATGGCTCACTTTATATTTTTTTACCGTTTCCCGATAAAAATATCGCACAATATCAATAAATGAGGTACCCTCGCCGATTTCCGAAAAATTCTTCTCCCCTCGAAGGTAGCGATAGAACTCGGAAAACGCCGTGTTGCGCTCCCCGATAGAAATTACCCTCTCCTTCGTCTTTTGGATCTCTTCCAGAATTTCCTTTCTTCTTGCAATACGATCGGCATACATATACACGGTGATATTCCCGATTTTCTGCTTGAAACGTTGCAAATCGGTAATTTCCTTTTCAATGGTTGTCGCAAGTTCGGAAAGGCTCGTCTCCGCTTCTTGAACGATTCGATCGGTGTTGCGCACGGCAAATTTTGCGCTTTTATAGAAAGACATCAACTGCCGATAGAAATATTCGGGGGATTTTGAACGTTCGCTTTTCAACGTGCCGTTGAAAAAATCCTCAATGTCGAGAATGCTGTTCATAAGCTCTCGGAAGGACTTTGTATAATACAACCCTCCGCCCTTTTTCTCCTTGATTTCTCCAAGCACCGCACGCCGTACACGCATTGAAGCGTTTTTAATCCCTTCGTACGCCGCCAACTGCGCTTGACTTTCGGAGATAATATCTTCGACAAAATCCTTGCATTCCTCCCCCGTAAACAATCCATAAAGGCTGTCAAAAACTTTCGCTTGCTTTTTTGCAACGTCCTTGACAAATTTCGGAGAATAGAGGTAGGTTAGATACTCGGTATCTTCCACCTGCAAAGGATCAATTTTATCCGTAATGTCTATCTGCTCATTTTTGAGCACCTGTAAGAAATATTCGTACGCCGTCGTCGTCTTCACACGTTCAAGCTCCAAAATTTCCGCAAGCTCGTCAATGAAAGCATTGAAAGAATTGCTGGGCGTGATGATCAGTACGTCGCGCGGCTTGATGTCCTCGTTGTTGTACATGAGGTAACTCAAACGATGCAACATGACCATCGTCTTTCCGCTTCCTGCGCAACCTTGTAAGACGAAGTCCCCCTTTTCGGGGCGAGTGATAATCTCGTATTGTTTTTCCTGAATCGTTTCGATAATATCCTCCATCAGCTCCTTCAGATCATAGGTTTCGGC
>CAZBQP010000154.1:0-2894 GCA_964494075.1 uncultured Clostridia bacterium | reverse complement strand
AGTCCTTTCCCTTCCACCAACACGCTCTCTTTGGAAAAGCAGACGAGTACTCGCTCGGAAGAAAAATCCCCCACGGACTTTACCCCTTCAAAGTATCCGCCGCCACCCGGAACAAACACGCATTTCGAAGCTGCCATGCCATCGGCATTTTTGAAAATTTCATCGTATAATCGCATACCTGCCCCCTTCGTTTATATATTCTATGACGAAAGGGAGCCAAATATTACATCAAAATATGTTCAAGCTCGTCCTTGATTTTTGCATGCTCGTCCGTCTTACAAACGACGGTGAGCACGTCCCCGACGTGAAGATTCGTGTCGCCGTCGGGCAAAATATGCTCCTCTCCACGCTCGATTGCCGTGACACGTGCATTCCCCGGCCAAAGAATATCACGAACGTCACGCCCTGCCGCCATTGCACCCTTCGCCACCGTAAAGGTGTACACCTCACGCACCGCACGCTCGTGAATACCCGTCTCTCGTTCATATTCTTCCAGCAAAATTTCGTAAATCCCTTCCATGCGAGAGATTTCCCCGACGATATAGCTGATCGCCACAGCGATAATGACGGGAAGAAGAGGAGCGAAACTCCCCGTGAACTCACAAATCATGATAATCGAGGTGATGGGCGCACGCACGACCGTTGTAAAGAACGCAGCCATGCAAATCATCACCAATAAGTCGCAATACGGCTTCATTTCAGGCGTGATTCCCGTCCACATAATATTGAGCAAGCCCCCAAGACATGCGCCGATGGCAATAATGGGGATAAAAATGCCGCAAGGAATTCCCGAGCCGACGTTCACCGACGTAATCAGAGATTTGAGAAGCAAAATAATGCACAACGTCCATCCCAAAGTCAAGCCGAATGCAAGTTCCGTCGTAGGCTCTAAAACGCCGCCGAAGGTACCCAGTGATTCGATGAGTTCGTGTCCGCCTCCCATAACGCCCGTTGCAACCAAGGAAACAATCCCACCTAAAAGCACGGCGATCATCACACGAATCGCATAGGTAGCACGCTTGTCTTTACACTCAATTTTCGTAAACGCCTTTCGAGAAAGCAGGCACAATTTAAGAAATCCCACCCCCAAAAGAGCGCAAATAATTCCCGAAAGAATGACGACGCCGTAGTATTGAATAGGCAGCTCGTGGAATTGATAGGAGGCAAACGAACTCTGCACTTCTCGCCCAAGCAGCCCGTAAATAAGCGAACGGGTGACGACGCCGAATATAACGGAAGAGAACGAACAGATGAACACTTCGGGTGTAAAGCGTTTATGCGCCTCCTCAAAAGCGAAAGCAATCCCCGTCAAGGGTGCGTTGGACGCCACCGCCAACCCCGTACAAGCACCGCCCGTAATTTGATATTTACGAATCATTTCATTGCGACGAAGAAGAGTGGAAACGCCGTCTCCTGCCGTTGCGCCGATAAAGACACTCGGTCCTTCTGCTCCGATGGAAAGCCCCATAAAGATGCTAAGCAGACTCGACGAAAACATCGCAATCAAATCACGCCACCACGTAAACCGCACCAAGCCGCGCGTCGCTCCTTCCGTTTGAGGAATGCCACAGCCACGAATGGTGGATGAAATGTTGACGGCAACACCGAGCGCCAGCCCCAAACAGAGAAGCGCCAGCAAAAGCAGGGGCAAGAATTGCGGATTGTTGCGTACGTATGCGTACACGTCTCGAGAGATATGCTCTCCCTCGTGCACGAGAATGTTGAACACCGTCACGATAGTGCCTGCAATGATGCCCGTCACTCCTCCGACCAACACCAGTTCCAAGAAGGTGTGCGTCAACGTTTTCTTATCTTTCATTTGCATAGTATTCTCCTCCAGTTAGAAAGTGAAAAAGGTCGAAAATCTCACGGGAATTTCTGCAAGAAAAATTTCTTAAACAATAACGTTTCCCTTTTCTCGACAATCTATTCTCAAAATCGCCAAACCGCTCACTTTCCAAAATCGGCAAGAAAGCAGGCGAGTATTCCTCCCCCACCTGCCAATCTCAACGTATGTTTTACCTATATTTTAATGGAATTGTCCGTTGTACAGCTCGGCATATGCGCCGTTCTTTGCGAGCAATTCTTTATGCGTGCCCTGTTCGACAACGTGCCCGTCCTGCATGACCAAAATGCAATCGGAATTGACAATTGTGGAAAGTCGGTGCGCCACGATAAAGGAAGTTCTTCCTTCCATGAGCTTTCCAAACGCATCGCTAATTTTCCGTTCTGTTCTCGTGTCAATCGAGGAAGTTGCCTCGTCTAAGATCAGCATGGGCGGCTGTGTCAACATAATACGTGCGATACACAAGAGCTGTTTTTGTCCCTCGGAAAGAGAGCCTCCCTCTCCCAGCACCGTATCGTATCCATTTTCCATGCGTTTGATAAAGCCGTGCGCATGCGCAGCTTTTGCAGCGGCGATCATTTCCTCGTCCGTCGCCTCAGGCTTGCCCATCTTCAAATTTTCACGCACCGTTCCGTTCTTCAACCAAGTTTCTTGCAGCACCATGCCGTAATTTTTCCGCAGCGAGCTTCGTGTAATTGCCCGAACGTCTTGTTCTTCAACACATACCTGCCCCCCATCTACGTCATAGAATCTCATCAAAAGATTGATCAAGGTCGTCTTACCCGAGCCCGTTCTGCCAACGATAGCGACACGCTCCCCGGGGCGAACGGAAAGGCTCAAATCCTCAATGAGCTTACGTTCCTTTACATAGGAGAAAGACACGTTTTCAAGACGAACGTTTCCCTCAACGTTCTTCAAAACCTCGTTGCCGTCGTCGGAAATCTCTTCCGTCTCGTCGATCAGCTCGAAAATTCTTGCTGCGCAAACGAATGCACTCTTAAGTTCGGTGACGACACCGGAAATTTCATTAAACGGCTTGGTATATTGA
>CAZBQP010000153.1:0-2900 GCA_964494075.1 uncultured Clostridia bacterium | reverse complement strand
ATCATGCCTGTTCCAAGAAAATTGCGAATTACTGTTTTACCAGCAGGGAGCCTTACTCCCCTTATTTTTACAATGTGATTGAGAAAATTACAATGTGATTGAGAAAAATCAATGGCAACCACCGCAAGTTTTACAATTTCCCGAACATTTTTTGCTCGACTGCCCCGTCGCCGAGAACATCGTCCCTGCATAATCCCGTTCCGTTTCGCCGCCGCAATCGGGGCAAACAACTTTATCCGTGTACGTTTTTACCAGCTCGTCAAAGCGTTTTCCGCATTTTTTGCATTTGTATTGTAAAAATGGCATTTCTATTTCTCCTTACGTATGATTTTCTGCCATTCTTCTCTTACGACAGAAAATCCTGCTCATCTTCTCCTTTTATAGTATACCACACCCAACCGTCGAGTGCAAGCATTTCCGACGAGGCTTTCCCAAAAAAAATAAATATCGCACTGCCATCGCAGTCTATACGAGTAATCGCAATTTTCACCTTCAACTTTTTACAAAATGACTTTCCCACTCAAAAAACTGTCGAAAAATCCGTTTACATCCAACCCCGATTTTTCAAAACTGCCGATCAAATCGCCCGCCGTAGCCTGTTTATAAGCACAGAGTTTGTAATAACGGCGCAGCGCCTCGAAGAACTTGTCATCACCGACACTCTTCCGCAGTGTATCAAACATAATCACCGCCTTATCGTAATTCAAACATTTATACTCGTAATCGCTCAAATATTCCTTCAAATGCCTCGTCATTCGGGTATCCGTTCTGCCCAACACACTCCCGTAGACGTCGTAATAGGAGCGATACCCCTCCATCGCTTCCTTAACCAACCCTTCACGTGATATATCGTATTTTTCATACTTTTCAAAAAACGTCAGCGCAGAATATTCTGCCAAGCCCTCATCTTGCCATCCGTTTTCTATTTGATTGTTCCCCACTACGGCATACCACCATTGATGTGCCGTTTCATGCGCAATCGCGCGAATTTTCTCATTCCCGTCAAGCTCATCAGAGAGGAAAGTTAGACACGGGTACTCCATACCCCCTAAGCAAAAACCTGTTTGCGCCACCGCATACTGCGAATAAGGATACCTGCCGAACTTCTCCTCATAAAAATGAAAACACTCCGCAATGGCAGACAACGTTTTCTTAGGTGTTTGGTCGGCGTAATAGTAGTAAGCAAGCGTCGTATTTCCCGTTTGTAAACGCTCCACACGGAAGTCTTCCGAAAGTACCATAGCAAAATCTCGCACATTCAACGCAGACATGGTGTACTCTTTTTTACTTTCAAGCATTTTTTCTTCTGTAAACGTACCCGTTGACGCCACCACATATTCCTTTGGAATGGTGAGGGTTACTTTATAATCGGCGCACTCCGAATAGAATGGATCACCATCCGAATAGTAGACGGTTTCCACAAATCCGCCGTTCTTAATTCCGCAAAGAATGGGATAAAAATTACCCAAATTGATCGTGTATTTCGTCATTCCCGTTCGATGCGCAACCTCTGCTAATTGAGTGCGGAACCCGATATCCAACACAACTTTTTCGCCCGGAAAAAGGGATTTTTCCAAGTATACGTTCAAAATATTCTCGTCTTCCCCCATAATCTCCCAGTTTTTAGAACCATGCACACTGTAAATGCTCATTTCACCGTAGCTTTCTCCCTTGTAGTATGCGACGCTTTCGTACGCAGTGGAAACAGGCTTATACAGCGCATCTTTTCGATAAGCGTTGGGATAGAGCTGAAAACTCAATTTGACGAGTTCCTCGTCGGTTGGGTTCTCAAAAGTGAATTTCATTGCGCCTGTAATCACCCTGGTTTCAGGCACGTATTCTGCCGTGATCTCATACATGGCATACCCATCCGCCCCTTTTTTGCAACCCGTCAACGAAGGTAAAGCAAATAAAGTGAAGATTGTTGCCACTCCGACGGAGAATATCTTTTTTATCATTTTTTCACCCCTTTTATCTATTATACCATTATACGAACACGCTCGAAATACGCCACCGATAATCAGATGTGCTTTATTGTTTATTACTTATTGAATAAGCAAATAATACAAACTAACCATTTCTCACCAAACACGCAAAATGCCAAGTCAGACTCCACACATCCCCTTCTAATATACGCAGCTCTTCTACAAAATAGAACGTTTCCCTCCTTTCGTTAATTACATGAAAAAAATATTTTTTATTTTACCCCTTGACATTCATAAAAAAACGATATATAATAGAGGCAGGAGGAAAATATTATGCAAACAGATCATTCTTATATTTACAATCCTGCAACCGTCACGTTCGCTATGCAAGAGAGCGATATTCAAAACATTTATAAAAAAGAGAGAAGGTCGGTCAACCGCCACTACCTATTCGGATTGATTATTTTCACCGTCATTGCCGTGGCTACCTATTTCCTCGACGTTCATTTTTTGCCTTGGATTGCAGGCGGCATGGCAGCGATAATTACAGTGGTATATCTCATCGTCACAATCATCGCAAAGCGCAACTATAAAAAGCAAATGCAATTATGGAAAATCAAACTTTACAACTTTTCCTTATGCGGAGAATGGCTACACATTGCCATGAAGGACGATCAATCGACATTTCATCAATATACTATTCCCGTTGAAGACGTGAAGCCTTCTTTGGACGGAGAATACTTCTCCTTCCGACACAACAGAAAATTGTACGTGATTCCCCAACGAGTTTTATCGAAAAACTCCCCCTTCTTGCAACTGATTCCATAACGAAAAAATCGGAAGAATATCTTCCGATTTTTTATTTCGTCAAATACATGGACGGGGATTGAGAAGAAAAAATCATTTTTCTTCAAAGGTGAGATAGGTGGACGGATCGACCTGTTTGCCACCCTTGACAATTTCAAAATGCAAATG
>CAZBQP010000152.1:0-2933 GCA_964494075.1 uncultured Clostridia bacterium | reverse complement strand
ATGTAAAGGTAAAGAAAGGAAACTTTGTGGGTGGGGCTTTACCTGACGTTAAGGACGAAATTGAACAAGATGATACTAAAGGGAATAGTTACGATCCAGGCGAAATGAGTGGTCTTGCGTGCTATTACGGCTTGTTCGTTTCAGGACAAGGAAACGTATCAATTGATGATGGTAACTTCCTCGGTCAAAACGGTGGAGCGTTTTTCTATGGAAGTGACAATTCGAATGCCTGTGTGACGGAAGTCGGGAAAGGAAAATTCTTATCGGTGAAAACGGCGAATGGTGACCTTCGTGGTCTTTGTGGTATCTGTGTTATGGGGAATGCGGATTTGACCATGAACGACGTGAGTATCAACGCAGTAAACGCAGCCATTTCCGTGGAAGGGAATGAGGCTGTGTCGACGGATAACAGTCAGGCACATATCAAGATTACAGGCGGTGAATATATCACGAATTACAGCGCTGTAATCTACAACTACGGATCGGCTGGTAAACATGCAACTTGGAATATTATGGGCGGACATTTCAAAACTTCCAGCGGTAAAATATTCCAAACGGCATGGGGATCCTATGCGCCCTCTACGTGGAGAGAAGTCTTAGGTGATGGGTACGCTGCATATGCTGCGAGTACGGGTACAGGCACGGGTGACAACTCGGAGAGAGACATCAGCGAAGAAAGCACCTCTGCAAGCTACATCGACGTCTACGTTAGGGCAAAAGCGGCGTAATGAGAAAGGCGTAGTTGCTAAAAAGATGAAAATTTGACAAGCTTTTATGTCGTAAGGCGTGGATTTGCTTGTGTAAGAAAGACTAAAGAAAATATAGCCGACTGTGAAAAATCATGGTCGGCTGTATTTTTTTCTTTATTTGCTTGCTACTTTTGTTTTTTTATGCTATAATAAAGAGGCGAGGGCAAGGCGTTCGTTCAGAGGACGGGCGATTCGAGCAAACTTACGCATAGGAGAAATATTATGACAAAACAGAAGAAAAAGGGCAAAGGATTGAAAATTTTCGTCCTCGTGCTGGCGGCAATCGTCGCATTTATGGTGACGATCAACGTTATTCCCCCTAAGAAAAACGTAGAAAACAATCCCTTCGTGGTGGCAGAGGGCGAGCTTCCCATGATTGCTGCGCACCGTGGCGGAAGAATTGAAAATCCCGAAAATACCATGCTCGCTTTCCGTGAGTCGGTGAACACCATCGGTGTGGACATCATCGAGAGTGATTTGTGGCTGACGAAAGACGGCTATCTCGTGTTCAATCACGACGAAACGGTGGATAGAACGTCCAACGTGAACGGCGATATTCCTTTGGCAGACGCTAAAAAGCAGGAACATAAAATTTCCGACATGACGTTGGAGGAGTTGTTAAATCTTAACTTCGGATATTATTTTGAAGATAAGACGAGCGGCGAGAGAATTTATAAAGACAAAACGATGGAAGAAGTGCGTGAGCTTGGCTTGCAGATTGCCACCGTCGATCAGCTCTTTGAAGAATTTTACGAAAGCAATCCCGACCTTAAATTCATCGTGGAAATTAAAAACAGCGGTGAAATGGGGTATGAAGCTTGTAAAGTTTTGAACGACACTCTCAATAAGTATCCCGAGTATAAAGATCAGCTCGTCATCGGCACCTTCCATGACGAGATCGAAGAAGAACTTAAAACCCAATATCCCGATTTGATGCGCGGTGCGCCTACGGGTACGGCAGCGAAGTTCATCATTACACAATTCCTCGGTTTGAATATTTTCGACGACGGCAATTTTGCTTGCTTGCAGATCCCTACGGAATTTGATTTGGAAATCATCAATTTGGAGTTGGATAAGAAGACGCTTATCGACAGAGCACACAGAAGAAATATCGCCGTGCAATACTGGACGATCAACGACGCTGATGAAATGAGAGAACTTATCGAGCTCGGCTGCGACTGTATCATGACGGACGATCCCGTTCTCTTAAAGCAAGTTTTGGAAGAGTATAAAAAATAACGTAAGCCCTACCCCTGTCGCATGACGGGGGTAGGTATGCGTTGAACGTGATTTTTTACGAAAAAACGAGGATTGGTGAATGCGTTTTGGAATATGAAAAATGTGTTGGGCGAGGAGGAGAAACTCGCTTTGAAAAGGCAGAGGAGAAGAATATGAAATATTGCGATCTACACACCCATTCGGTGTTTTCGGATGGGACTTGGACGCCGACGCAAATCATTCGCGAAGCGGAACGCATCGGGCTTGCCGCCGTTGCACTTACCGACCATAACACCGTGGAAGGCTTGGAAGAATTTACAGCCGCTGCAAAAGACTCACCTGTGGAGGGCGTGCCGGGGATTGAATTTTCCACCGATTACGGTGAAGTTGAATTGCATATTGTCGGACTGTACATTCAGCCACGCTATTTCGATCGTATTCGGCAGATGGTGAGTAAAATGGAGGAGCGGAAAATCGAGAGCAATCTCCGCCTTGCGTACAATTTGCAACAAGGTGGATACGACATACGCTACGAAGAAGTTTGCGCTGCTACGCCAAGCGGACACGTCAACCGTGTTCACTTCGCTGCTGCCCTGCTCGAAAAGGGGTACGTCAGCTCGGTGAAGGAGGCTTTTAACACTGTCCTTGCCAAAGACGGCGGCTTTTACGAAGAGCCTAAGAGGCTACCCGTGTACGAGGTGATTGCCTTTTTGAAGGAAATCGGCGCCGTTGCCGTGCTTGCGCATCCCTTCTTGAATTTGACGGAAAAGGAGCTTCGTGCTTTTCTGCTTCACGCAAAGGCGGCAGGGCTGGACGGTATGGAGACGGAGTATTCCACCTACGACGAGGAGACGACGAGAAGGGCGAAGGGGATTGCCGAAGAGTTCGGGTTGCTTCAAAGCGGCGGCAGCGATTTTCACGGCGTGAATAAGCCTGACATATCCTTAGGGGTTGGCAGGGGGAATT
>CAZBQP010000151.1:0-3001 GCA_964494075.1 uncultured Clostridia bacterium | reverse complement strand
AAATGATATTGTGTATTATCCCCGTTTTTTATTGCCTTTCGTGGTGTCGCCCAAGGGTGTTCCTTCCTTGCCTTTGCAGGAAAACGTGAAAAAGGTGAACGTGTTTGGTTGGTCTTCTATTTCGCCTGCTTATTCGGGCGGTGGCTCGGGCGATTCCGGCTCGACGGAAAAAGCCGTTACCTTTTATCAAGGGTTGGAAAATGCAGGTCTTATGCCCAACCCTGCGCTGAAAACTGCATACACGAATTATTATAAGGAAAGAAAATCCGACAACTACTGGTCGAAGAGCTATCCTTATTTGAACTTGATCGAACCCACCGCTGCAGAGCTTCAAAGTGCGGTGGACATGCAAGAGGCTTTGGCGTATTCGGATACGGCAATCGTGTTCATCACCCGTTTGGGCGGCGAACATCAAGATCTTCCCAAGCGTCAGGTGAAAGTTAATCTTCCCGAGGATAACACGAGAACCTATCTCGATATTTCCACAGAGGAAGAGGGATTGTTGGATCTTATTGAAGCAACGGGCTTCAAAAACGTAATCGTGATTGCAAACTCCATCAATACGATGAACTTGGATTTCACGGATAGACCTTCGGTAAAATCTGCCCTTACGGTAGGTGCGATTGGTCAGTATGGTGCGAATGCAATCGCAAAGGCGTTGACGGGTGAGGTAAATCCCTCCGGTAAAACGGTCGATACGTATGCGTATGATTTCTCCACCGCAGCTACGTATGCGAACTCTCCCGATGCGCAGGTGGTAAACACGATAACGGCTGGCGTTAAAAAATATACGGACGCTAATCGTTATTACATCGACTATCAAGAAGGCATTTACGTAGGTTATAAATGGTATGAAACGGCTGATGCAGAAGGTTTCTGGAATACCGATTTTGCCAAGAATAAATGGGGCATTAACAACGGCTATGAAGACGTTGTTCAATATCCTTTCGGCTATGGCTTGAGCTACACTGAGTTTAACTGGAATTTGCTGTCGGTTAGTCCTGCTCCCGGCTCGGTGATCACCGCCGATACTGAAATTAAAGTGGAAGTCGAGGTAGAAAACGTAGGTTCTGTGCCCGGTATGGACGTTATAGAATTGTATTACGGCGCAGAATATAAGAAGGGCGGCATTGAAAAATCTGCGAAAAACTTGATCGGTTTCCAAAAGACGGTTGAGTTAGATCCTGTTTCTTCCGAAAAGGAAGATGCAATCAGAAGCACGAAATTTACGATTTCGTTCAAGGCGTCCGATATGGCTTCTTACGATTATAATGACGCCAACAGCAACGGACACGAAGGGTACGAACTTGAAAGCGGAGAATATACGATCTATCTTTCCAAGGACGTGCATACGCCTGTTACTTTGCAAAACTCGCAGGATTCTTCCGTGATTACGTACACCGTTTCCAACGATATCAATATTGATTACGTGGACGGCAATGAAGTGTACAATCGTTTCACCGGCAACGAAGCAAGCGACAACGGCGTTTCTTCCGACGGCGCAAACGTGAATCAGAACATCGTGTATATGACGAGAAATGATTTCAGTGGTACCTTCCCTCAAGAACATCTCACGGATCGTAAACAGGGCTTCACTGCTACGACCGATTGGAACTCTTTCAAAGATACGGATGAAACGTATACCCAGGGCGCAGCAGGTGATTTGAGACTCTACGATGAAAGCGGCAACCCTAATCTTGAACTTATCAAAGAACTTGGTAAAGATTACGACAGCGAAAAATGGACGCAGCTTTTGAATCAAATGTCTGCCGACGATTTGCTCAATTTGTTCCTTTACGGCGGTTATCAAACGAAAGACATCGCTTCTATTGGCAAACCGCTTTTGCGTGATTTGGATGGTCCTATGGGCTTAAACGGCTCGGTTATGACGGGTAAAGAATATGACTTCACCTTCTTCCCTTCCGAAACCGTTTTAGCGCAAACGTGGAGTGAAAAATTGGCTTACACGTACGGGCTTGTAATCGGTTACGAAGCTTCGAACTCTGTTTCCGGTTGGTATGCACCTGCTTGCAACTTGCACCGTTCTCCCTTCGGTGGCAGAAACTTTGAATACTATTCCGAAGATGCATTTATTTCCGGTAAAATGGCTGCAAACACCATTAAAGGTGCAGCGAACAACGGCGTTTACTGCTATTTGAAGCATTTTGCTGTGAATGAAACGGCAAATATTCAGTCCGGGGCAAGTATTGGTCTTTATACGTGGGTTACCGAACAGGCGATGCGTGAAAACTATTTGAAGGCTTTTGAAATTGCCGTAAAAGAAGGCGGAGCAAACGCAGTCATGAACGCTTACAGCTGTATCGGCGCTACGTGGTGTGGCGGCTCCTACGCACTTTTACAGGAAGTATTGCGTGAAGAATGGGGGTTCAGAGGCTCCGTTATCACCGATGCATGGACGCCCGGCAATACGGAGTACGTCTTTGATTTGGGCTTGCGTAGTGGTACCAATCTCATTTTGAACTCTTCTAACACCTTAACCGCATTCTCTATGTTGAAGGATAAGACTTCGACGACGGCGCTTTCCTGTTTGCGTGAATCCGCACATAACACCTTGTACACGCTTTGCAATACGCTTTATCGTCAAGCAGAATACTTGGCGGCTAAAGATCGCGGTGAAAACCCCGATGGTGATATGTTTGCTGTTGAAATCGGTGGGAAAGGCGTCAGCGGCGGCTTCCAGACCTGGATTGTATTGTTGGTTGCATTGGATGTGGTAGTTGTTGTGCTGACTTCTGTGTGGGCTTACTTTGCTTTCTTCAAAAAACCGTTGAAGAAACCCACGAAGAAATCTTCAAAGAAAACCGTAAAGAAAGGTACTAAAAAGCGCGTTAGATAATGATGGGCAGATTGTTCATTTGGCTGAGAAATTTTTGACGGATTTACATCAAGGAGATTTTCTCGGTAAAAAATGATTGCTGTCATAAGATTTGAATGGTAGAAGGCTATCTGCACGCGACAGATGTATGCGAAGCTTTTAACG
>CAZBQP010000150.1:0-3015 GCA_964494075.1 uncultured Clostridia bacterium | reverse complement strand
GTCGTACCGATGTTTGCACCCATAATCATGGTTGCCGCTTGTTTCAAAGACATGATTCCGGCATTTACAAAACCGATAACCATGACGGTGGTTACCCCCGAACTTTGCACGGCTGCCGTCGCCACTGCACCGATCCCAACGCCGACAAGTTTTTTATCAGACGTTTTGTTGAACAGTTTTTTCAAGCTGTTTCCGGCAAGTTTTTCCATGTTTTCGCTCAAAAATTTGAAACCGACAAGGAATGCACCGCAAGCCGCAAGCATCATGATGATGTTGACTACGTGTTCCATTTGTAAATTCTCCTTTTTCTTAACAAAGTTAAGAATTACACCCCTTATGTTTGGCTACTACCATTATATAACATTTTTATAAAAAAGTCACTCGTTCAACAGCAAAAAAAATTGAAAACTGTAAAAAAACTTTTTTTCATGCTTTTTTGAAAATTATTTTAATGTTTTTTACCAAAGTCTTTACAAATCCGCAAAAATATGATAAAATAGAGCAAAAACACAAGGAGCAGGATATATGATCTATCATATCGAGAATAAGAATCTGAAAGTTTCCGTAGACACCGCAGGCGCACAACTGCAATCTCTCTATTCTAAGACCACCCAAACGGAGTATCTTTGGCAGGGGGATAAAGCTTACTGGGGCGGACGCGCGTATAATCTTTTCCCTTTCATAGGCAGAATGTATCAAAACACCTACACCTACGACGGGAAGGAATACACCTCTCGCACGCACGGTGTGGCAAGATATGCCACCTTCACGTTGGAAGAACGTTCGGCAACCAAACTCACTTTCCTTCTCGTTTCCAACGAAGAAACACTTCGAGAATATCCCTTCCGCTTTGCTTATCGAGTTACTTTTGAAATCAAAGACAACACGCTCACCGTCACGCAAGAGGTGACGAATACGGACGACAAAACGCTCGTCTGCGCATTCGGCGGTCACCCCGGCATCAATATTCCTTTCGACGGCGGCAACTTTGAATCCTACTATATAGAATTTAGCGAAAAGAGCAACGTTATGCGTCATCCTTTCTCGCAGGTTGCACCCCTCATGGAAGGGACGTCCGAACCGTACTCTTTAGAAGGAGGGCTCCGTCTGCATTTCGCACACAATCTCTTCGACAACGACGCAGTGGTACTCTCGCAGACCTCTCGCCACTTCGCTTATAAATCCGAGCACTCAAATCGTCAAGTGAAAGTACATTTTGAAGACTTCAAATATATCGGATTCTGGCACCCTGGCAAAACCGATGCGCCCTTCGTCTGTTTCGAGCCATGGACGGCGCTTGCCGCGACGGAAGGAAAACAAGATGCTTTGGAAACGAAAGCGGACATGACGCACGTAAAGCCTAACGGCAAAGCAAAAGTTTCTTACACCGTTGAAATTTGCGAATAACGATATTGCAATGTAGATAAAGATAGATAGAAAAGATAAAGCGCCGCCGCAAGCCTCTTGGTTTGCGGCGGCGCTCCTTATAAACACTTTTTATGAAAACGACGTTCGTTTATAAATAGGTATCCCCAACGATTACGGGCGTATAGGTATCCTTATTCACGACGAGATAGCAATAACTTCCCCCTTTACCGGGCGCAAAACGCATCGTACCGGGGTTAATCAAAGTCACACCGTCAATGACGGATATTTTCGCAAGGTGGGTATGTCCGTACAGGGCAATTTGACAACCTCGTGCCTTTGCGGCACTTGCCAAATTTTCCAAATCCTTCTTTACACCGTATCTATGTCCATGACAATAGAAGATTCGTACCCTCTCTATCTCCAAAATATCCTCTTCGGGCAAGGGGGCGTACAAATCGCAATTCCCGACGCAAGCGTATACCTTCTCAGGATAGAGATTGCGAAGCGCTTTCATATCCCCTGCGCCGTCTCCCAAATGTACGATATAATCGTTTTCAGCCGCAAGAATGGAAAGTTGCTCCGCTACGTTTCGATTTCCGTGCGTATCCGAAAGAATAATCAGCGTTTTCATAAACCCTCCTGTTCCTTCCAAATCCTACGAATTTCCTGCAATGCACGGAAACGATGAGAAACGCCGTTCTTTTCCTCCGCCGTCGCCACGCCGAAGGACTTACCCAAGTCGTCGCTTTGGAAAATACAATCGTAACCAAATCCGCCTTCACCCACTTCTTCGGTGAGAATGTTTCCAAACGTACGTCCTTCCGCTACATACTCCCGTCCGTCCGGATAAACGAGGGCGATTGCACTGCAAAAGTGTGCCCGACGATTTTCAACACCCTGCAAATTTTGCAAGAGTAAATCACGATTTTCTTTATCCAAGCCGTGCGTTCCGCAATAACGAGCGCTATAAATTCCAGGTGCGCCGTCTAAAGCATCCACGCAAAGTCCGCTGTCGTCAGCGAGCGCCATCACACCGAGCGCTTTACACGCTGCACGTGCCTTAATCAGGGCGTTTTCCGCAAACGTTTTACCTGTCTCTTCCACGTCTTCATCAAAGCCCATTTGCTTTTGAGAACACACTTCAAACTCGGTGAAAATCTCCGAGATTTCACGAAGCTTATGCTTGTTATTGCTTGCAACCACCAACGTTTTCATATCATTTTCTCCTTTCCGTCATCAAAAACGTACAATCGTCTTATTCTTCATTTCTTATAGTATAGCATAATTCCCCGAAAACAGTAAGCATTTTCGAGGAATTTTTTCATTTTTACGTTCTTGTGAAACGCACCCTAAAACTGTTCAAAACTGCCAACAACATCACGCCCACATCTGCAAACACCGCAAGCCACAAAGGCAATACACCCAACACGCCAAGCACCATAAATCCGATTTTCATCGCTATGGAGAACACGATATTTTGCAAAACGATCGTGCGCGTCTTTTTCGCAATTTTCACCGACTTCGGCAAAGAGGATAAATCGTCGGAAATAAGCACTAAATCGGAAGCATCCACTGCCGCCGCACTGCCCAGTTTTCCCATCGACACTGCACAATCGGCAGTGACCATCACAGGAGCATCGTTAATGC
>CAZBQP010000149.1:0-3064 GCA_964494075.1 uncultured Clostridia bacterium | reverse complement strand
GGTGAAGGCAGAGAGAGCCTCAATAATTTCTATATCAATATTCCCAAAAGCATACGAGACGAAATTTCTTCGTACGTCAAGAATAACAGCCGCAAGCTGCGCAATCGTCAGGAGTGTAAATCCGATTACTTCCAAAACGTCGACGGCACCTACACCGTGTATTTGAAAATTCTTGCGCTCGTACAACCTATGTTGGAGCTGAAATTCGTAGTTCCCGACAAAAAAACGGCGCAGAATATTTATAAGAACTGGGAAAGCAAAGCTTCCGACCTCTATTCTGCGATTTACGAAACATTGGTGGATTAATCCCCCATTACAAACTAACAAGGATGGTATAAAATTATGTTTACTTATTCACCCCAAGGTACCTGTTCCAGACAAATCTTATTTGACGTGGATGAAAACAACAAAATTCACAATCTTCGCTTTATCGGCGGTTGCAGCGGCAACCTCCAAGGCATTGCAAGACTCGTAGAAGGCAGAGATCTCGATGAAGTGGAAGGCTTGCTCGCAGGCGTGCGTTGCAGAGGCAATACGTCCTGCCCCGATCAGCTCTCCAAAGCGATTTCCGCATATAAAGCAGAGTCTTCCAAATAATTCCTTTTGCCATTTTTATGCGAAATGCCCAAAGGGCGGTTTTTTGCCGCCCTTTTTTCTTATAATAAAACATTACCTCTGCACTATTCATGTGCAGAGGTAAACCTTTTTTTACGCTCGTCTACCCTCGACGGGCGTTATTTTTCTCAATGTTTAAAATGTCTTTCACCAACGAAAATCATTGCAATATTCGCTTCGTCGCATACATCGATGGAAAGCTGATCACGAATACTTCCGCCAGGCTGAATGATTGCCGTAATTCCGGCTTTCACACACTCCTCTACACAATCGGGGAAGGGGAAGAATGCGTCGCTCGCCATAACAGAGCCTTTTATCTCCTCGCCTGCATGTTCAATCGCTTGCTGTGCCGCCCAAATACGGTTGGTCTGCCCCATGCCGATACCCGTCGTTCTGTCCGCTTTTCCAACGACGATTGCGTTGGATTTGGTGTGTTTCACTACCTTCCAGTTGAAGAGCAACGCTGCCATCTCCTCTTCCGTGGGCGCACGCTTAGTTACAACTTTCACGTCTTCCGAGCGGAAGAGGCTGTTGTCGTAATCTTGCACCAACAAGCCGCCGTACACCTTTTTCATATCGTACGCACTCTTTTCTCTGGTCGCCTTGATGTCGGGCAATTCAAGCAAACGAATATTCTTTTTCTGTTTCAAAATTTCCAATGCACCGTCCGTGTAGCTCTCCGCAATGACGATTTCGATGAAAATCTTATTAATCTCCGTCGCCGTCGCTTCGTCCACTTCACCATTGATCGCCAAAATACCGCCAAAAACGGAAACGGGGTCGGACTCATACGCTTTTACATACGCCTCGTGAATCGTCGCACCTACACCTACACCGCAAGGATTTGCATGCTTACAAGCGACAACGCAAGGTTGATCGCCAAACTCTTTGACGAGCTCCAACGCACCATTTGCGTCGTTGATGTTGTTATAGGAAAGTTCTTTTCCCCAAAGCTGTTTCGCCTTTGAAAGTGAGCCTGCACGGATAAATTCTTCGCTGTAATAGGACGCACCTTGGTGCGGATTTTCACCGTAACGCATATCCTGCGTCTTTTCATAGGCAAACGTGATGCTGTCGGGGAAACGAATGTCCAACTTCTCCGCAAGGTAATTGGAAATCATGCTGTCATACACAGCCGTATGCGCAAAAACTTTATACTGCAAATATTTTTTGGTATCTAAGGAAATTTCCCCTGATTCCAATTCACCAAGTACCTTTTCGTAGTCCTTGGGATCAACCATCACGGCAACGTCCTGATAATTCTTTGCTGCCGCTCTAAGCATGGTAGGGCCGCCGATATCAATATTCTCCACCGCCTCTTCAAAGGATACACCAGGCTTGGAAATGGTGGCTTTGAAGGGATAGAGATTGACCACCACGATATCAATCGTGTTGATGTGGAGAGACTCTAACTGCGCCATATGCTCGGGATTGGAACGCATCGCAAGAAGTCCTGCGTGCACAACGGGGTGCAACGTTTTCACTCTGCCGTCCAAACATTCGGGGAAGCCCGTAAGTTCGCTGATACCGATGACGGGAAGTCCTGCTTCTTGCAAAACTTTCGCCGTGCCACCCGTGGAGATAATCTCGTAGCCGCAAGCGATGAGACGCTGACAGCACTCTACGATACCCGCTTTGTCGGATACGCTGACTAATGCTCTTTTCTTCATTATGCCACCTCTTCGTTTAATTTTTTATTATTTGCGCATACTGTCCGTATGCTTATTTTCTATATATTGTTGATCGTCTATATCCTATCCGTCAACTTCTACGCATTCCTTCTTGTCAAAATGTTACGAGACCAAGAACGACAAGAAGGACAACCAAAGTCCACGCTGCAAGATTCAACGTCAAACGTCGGCTCACTGCCCTCGCCCATAAAAAATCGTAAAGCAACCGATAGACCGATTAGGAAGCTCTTGCTTACGGGTGCACTCGGTGGCGCAATCACCATTTACGTTTGCATGTTCCTTTTCAAATATCGACAAACCGATCTATGGCTGATGATTCTCACGCCCGTATTCGGCGTTTTGAATGTGTATCTGTTCTTCCTCTTGTTTCGATCGGGCTTTGGCTTTCTAATCGTACGATAATGCCAATTTTGAATGATATGGCGTTTTTATGCAGGCAGATATGTGATGCCTCCTACGCAGGTGCATATGCGACCTATATTTATTATAACACATTTCCTTTTGAGGGCGCAACAAAACGAGCAACTTCTTTTTTAAGTCTTCACAAGGAACAGACTTTTCATTTTTTGAACGTTTTGATAAAAAATAAAAAAAATGAAAAAAATTGTAAAAATTTTCAAAAAACCACGAAAAATTATTTGACAAATCTTTGAAATAGTGCTATTATATACAGGCATTGTTGATGTGGCGCCGATGTTCGGCTAATGCGGGTGTAGTTCAATGGTAGAATTCCAGCCTTCCAAGCTGGCCGCGTGGGT
>CAZBQP010000148.1:0-3064 GCA_964494075.1 uncultured Clostridia bacterium | reverse complement strand
GAAAAGGTGTTAGCGATTTGTTGGAGCTGTCGAGTGTGAATTTTAAGGATGAGATAGGATTAGAACCCTTACAGATTATTGATGAAAAGGCGTTGATGGGAGATAAATCCGACAATATTCCAGGAGTAGCGGGGATAGGGGAAAAGTCGGCATTGACACTCCTTCAAACCTATCACGATGTAAACGGTGTCTACGCTCATTTGGATGAAATCAGTGGCGCTTTGCATAGAAAATTGACAGACGGCAAAGAATCTGCGTTTTTTTCCAAAAAGTTGGCAACGATTGACTTGAATGTGCCCCTGCAAATTGCCTTACAAGAATGTGTAATTAAGACTCCTTTCCCGTATGCGCTCAAAGAGAAGTTTGCGGAATTGGAATTTAAGACTCTCCTTACGCAAAAGATTTATGAAGAGGGTAGCGCTACGGAGGAAACTTCGCAGGCTGGAATGAAAAGAAAAAAAATCGAAATTCAAGAGATTATGCCTGCCTCTGTATCGGACGTCAAAGAAGCCTTGCTTACTTCGACGGCGAAAGAAATTGCTCTTTATTGGACGGAAAAAGAATTACGACTCTATTTGCCCGATGAAAGCAGAACGAGTGAATATTTTTTGCCGATTAAAGTCGGACTTCTGGATGTAGGATTTTCCGATTACGAGTTAATTCCTTTGTTGCAAGTCATTTTTGAAGGTGAACGCAAAGTCCTTTCTTACAATACGAAAGAGCTAATGCATCGACTGCGTGATTATGATTTGCAGTTTCAGACAGCGTATGAAGACGTAGGGATTTTGAAATGTCTTTCCGACGGATTGAGTAATATGGACGGGTTGGACTTTTGCTTAAACTATTTCTCCCTTCCCGAACAACATAAAGCGTACGGCGTGTACTGGTTGTACAACTATTATGCGGGGCATTTGAACGCCAAGGAGCAGTCGCTCTATACAGAGGTGGAATTACCCTTAGTACGTGTACTATTTGATATGGAACGAGAGGGCGTTTGTGTGGACGGCAATACGTTGCAGGCGCTTTCTCAAAAGTATAAAGCGGAAATCGAAGAGCTTACGGCGAAAATATACGAGGCCGCCGGAATGAAATTTAATATTAATTCCACCCAACAACTCGGAAAAGTTCTGTTTGAAGGGTTAAAAATCGGCGCAGGCACGAAGAAAAAAGAGACGAAAAACTATAAAACGACTGCGGAAGAGCTGGAAAAATATGCGGATGAGCATGAAATTATACGATTGATTTTACGCTATCGAAAGATTCAAAAAATCGTCTCCACTTATATTGACGGATTTAAGCCATTGATTCAAAACGGCAAGGTGCATACGACCTACAACCAAAGCAACACACAGACGGGGCGACTTTCCAGCGCAAATCCAAACTTGCAAAATATTCCCATTCGAACTGACGAGGGAAGGGAACTTCGTAAATTGTTTACGGCGCGCAAAGGAAACGTGCTTATCGACGCTGACTATTCGCAGATCGAGCTGCGCTTGCTTGCTCATTTTTCAGGCTGTAAAGAGTTGTTGAAAGCTTATTGCGAAGGACAGGATATTCACACGATAACAGCTTCGCAAGTTTTTGATACGCCCATTGAACAGGTTACGCCGGAAATGCGCCGCAATGCAAAAGCGGTAAATTTTGGGATTATCTACGGCATCAGTGCGTTCGGGCTTGGGAAAGATTTGAATATTCCCACCAAAAAGGCGCAAGAATATATCAATCGTTACTTTGCGTCTTATTCCGACGTAAAAAAATATATGAATAAAAACGTTGAAATGGCTATGCAAGACGGATATGTGACAACTTTGCTTGGTCGCCGCAGAGTCGTCAACGAACTGAAATCTTCCAACTATAATATTCGTTCCTTTGGGGAGCGTGCTGCCATGAATATGCCCTTGCAGGGTTCGAGTGCGGACATCATCAAAATTGCCATGATCGGTGTGCATAGACGGTTGAATGAGGGGAGTTATCAAGCGAAACTCGTTTTGCAGGTGCACGACGAACTTGTGATTGACTGCCCTGAAACGGAAATGGACGAAGTCCGCAAAATCTTGCAAGAGGAAATGGAAAATGCCGTACAGCTTAAAGTGCCTCTTACGGTTGAAATCGGCGTAGGAAAAAACTGGTACGAAACAAAATAAGCTCGATTTTTGAGTGTTTGTGAAACTATTATTGTGAAACGGTTAATAACAAATCGTTGCGTGAGGAATGGTATGAAGAAAAATATTGCAATCACCGGTGGAATTGGAAGCGGCAAATCTATGGCGGCGTCGTTGATTGAAAAAATGGGATATCCCGTATTTTCCTGTGATGAAATTTATAAAGACGTCCTTCACTCCACAGAGTATATTCAAAAGATTGAAGAATATTTCCCTACTGCTCTTTCGGATGGACAGATTGACCGTAAAAAACTTGCGGAAATCGTGTTTTGCGACGAAGAGAAACGGGAGAAATTAAACAGGCTTGCTCATCCACTGGTGATGAAAAGGTTGAAAATGAAGATGGCAACGCGCAAAGAAAGGCTTGTATTTGCGGAAGTGCCTCTGTTATTTGAAGGGAATTTTGAGTGCGAATTTGACGAAGTTCTCGTCATCAAGCGAGAGTTGGCAATGCGAATTCAAGCTGTTCAAAATCGAGATGGGTTAGAGATAAACGCAGTTCAAAGTCGCATACAGGCGCAATTTGATTATCAATCGGAGGAAGGGCAAGCACGTATGAAAAAATGCCATGCTTATAGTATTGAGAATGACGGCTCCATTGAGCAGTTATCAAAAAAAATAGAAGAATACATACAAGTTATTCTTGAATTATGAAACATTAAACGTGAAACTTTATAAACTTCTATAATAAATAACCTTTCCCCTTGCCTAAAAACGAGGGGGATTTTTTTGTAAATGGGACAACTCTCTCACGCATAGTATTCTTATAATGTGTAAAAAACGCATCTTTTAGGGTTAAAAATCGGCCGAAAACTATAAATTATGTCTGAAATAGGTATATTGTTACGCAAAACATAATTACTATGTATAACATAGCACACCATATATTGCCTAAATTAGAC
>CAZBQP010000147.1:0-3106 GCA_964494075.1 uncultured Clostridia bacterium | reverse complement strand
TCGTGCACAAGCGACTGCCGTTGCGCTCGTTCTATCGTTATAGTTCATGCTGCCCTTATTAGCGTCGTTACCGTTTTCAAGCCAGATGTCGTTGCCGGCACGAATACCCTGGTCAACGCCCATGTAATTATTACGGGAGTTACCATCTACGTAGTCGGTAACCGATGCGCCCTTGAAGCCCCATTCATTACGAAGGATTTCCGTCATCAACGCATGGCTGCCGCCTGCCCAAGTGTCACCGATACGGTTGTAAGAAGACATGATTGCGTTTGCTTTACCGATCTTGATGCTGAGTTCGAAAGGTCTCAAATAAACTTCACGAAGAGCCTGTTCGGTAAGCCAAGTGTACAAACCTTCACGACCATTTTCATTTTCGTTGACTGCGAAATGCTTGATGTAGCTGTATACGCCCTTTTCCAACGTACCTTTAACAACAGCTGCACCGATCATACCGGAAATGAAAGGATCTTCACTGTAATATTCGTAGTTTCTTCCGCAGAAAGGAGAACGATGAATATTCATACCGGGTGCGTACCAACCGCCAACACCTGCCTGCGAACCTTCCGTACCAACAACCTGTCCGTAGTATTCTGCTACGTTAGTATTCCACGTACCTGCAACGATAATTGCGGAAGGGAAGCCCGTGAATTCAGGTGCACCGTTGGGGTGTCTATTGAAGCCGGTAGGACCGTCCAAGTCTACAACTTTAGGTTTGCCAACGGAAGGAATTTCCCACGTCGCATAACCGCCCTTCATAACTACGTTTTCAAGTTCGGCAACCGTAATTTGATCGAGGAGGACTTCCCACTCAACGGAGTCATAGTTTTCAGGATCGCCATAGAAATCGATAAGTTCTACGTTATATTCCGCATCAACCGAACCAATATTTTTGACGAGACGAAGATCGCCATCCTCGCCCTGAATGGGCATTTCATTGGTATCATTTTTCGTGGAAAGCCAGCCGTTTGCATTAATTCTAGAATCCTTTGCACGACGATCGGTAGATTCCTGAGGGAAGGTACCTTCAAAGTCTGCACGGGTAAGATAGGTGATGTTCGCATTGCTGTTAGCGCCATCGATAGAAACGCCGCCGTCTGCTTCATCGCCCGTAAATCTGTTTTCTACGGTGTAACCCGTTACTTCATCTTCGGTGATCTTAATATCGGAAGCAACCGAATACGTAATCACACCCTTATCCGTACCGAAGCCGGAGATATCCGACTTAACAGTGTGACAATCGGTGGAAAGTTTGATGAGATAGTCGCCCTTTTCAAGCTCGTATCCTGCGTGGCCGTTATTGTTGGCATCGCTGTAATCGTAGCTCTTCATATCAGCCGCTTTGAATTTCAAGGTAAGCGTCTGTACCTGACCGGGTTCAAGTTCTTCTGTCTTTGCAAATGCAACGAGGTTTGCCGAAGATTTTTCAATGCCTCCGCTCTTATAAGGAGGTTCGTAGTATACTTCTACAACGTCTTTCCCCTTTACGGTGCCTTCGTTACGTACGTCGATCTTAATTTCGATTTCCGTTTCATCGGTGATGTTGGCAAGGTTAGCAGGGCTTACATTCTTAACATACCAGCTGAAGTTGGTGTACGACATACCATAACCGAAAGGATACTGTACGACACCTTCATATCCGTTTCCGTATTCGTTGGAAACGCTGTTCCAATAACCTTCTTTATCTGCGGTTTCATACCACTTATACCCTACGTAAATGCCTTCTTGATAGTCAATATACTTTTCGCTGCTGCTGTTCGTATACGTCTTTTCACCCGTGGGGCTATTCGTAATGTTTGCGTTAGGGGAGTTTGCCCAGCTTGCTGCCGTCGTCAAATCGTACGCATAGGTGTCAACCAACTTACCGGAAGGGGTTACGTTCCCTCTTAAAATATTAGCAAGCGAAACGTTACCGCTTTGACCGGGCGTACCGATATAAATTGCGCCGTCGATAGCCTCATCTTCCAAGAATCCTGCTTCAATCGTTGCAGACGTATTGAGAATAACGATTACTTTCGCATATGCGCCTTTTACATAGTTAAGAAGGCCTTCTTCTTCCGTCGTAAGTTCCAAATACGTTCTGGTTTCATCTGTTACGACTGTCCCGGCAGTTGCCGATGCAGGCTGACCTGCTTTAGGGATATATTTACGCTGATACTTGGGAAGGTCCAAAGATTCGCCACCCGTTCTCGAAATAACGACCAACGCCGTATCACTGAATTCTTCCGCTTTGCTCAATAATTCAGCGGGATAGGAACTAATATCAGGTTCTACCAAGTTGAAATACTTGGGATCGCTGCTGTAATTGAACCAACCGGGACGGTTGTCCGTACCGCCGTTTCTATTTACCGTACAGTAAGATTTATAGAAATTTACAAGTTCTGTGTTGATCTCAAAGGAGCACTTACCGTCGCATTCGATGTCTTCATGATCGTGAAGTGCTTCCAAACCTTCCAAGGCTTCCTGCAAGTATACAACATCTTTCTGAACGCCGTCATTCCCCTTCATCGTGAAGTCGCCCGAACCACCGCCGCACATCAAGATACCTGCATCGGTAGAAGCCCAACCAAAGAGGTTAAGTCTCTCAACCTTATCACTCTTCAAGGGAAGCACATTGTTTTCATTTTTCAACAATACGAACCCCTCTTCCGCTACACTCTGTACAACGGAATCACCCTCTTCAGGGTTAAGCACTTCACCAGGCAAGCTGTTATCGCCAAGATATTGGTTGATAATGCCTCTGTAGAAATTAATGAAATAATTTGCTACACCAACGACAATTGCCAACAACAAAATCACGATAATCTTGCCAAGTTTCTTTCCGCTTTTCGCTTTTTGCTTTGCCATTTTTCATCCTCCTGAATTTTTTCGGTCAAATTACGCAATGACCTAATTTAGTATCATTATAATACACTTTTTTTCGAAAGTCAATGAGCATATTTTATAATAGTATAAGAATATACCATATCGATAAATCGTCTATTTTTTATACCATTATTTAATGTTCCGTAGTCATTCATTATCTTCAATTATAAATGAAGTGATCAATAACCACCATTGTCGTCTAATAGAAGATACGCCTTGCTACTATGAGCTTCTTCCGGAAGAT
>CAZBQP010000146.1:0-3111 GCA_964494075.1 uncultured Clostridia bacterium | reverse complement strand
CGTCTCTTCCTTTCTGTTTTTAATAATTTCTCGAAGGAAGGGATCCAAAATATTTTCCTCGTCACGATCGGCAATCTCTTCTGCGGAAAGATAATCTTTCAAGGACAAATATTCGTTTTTGAAATCCAACACTTTTCCGCTCTTGGTGCGGATTGCACGACGAAGCACCGTCTTGTATTCATACTCGTTAAAGGTGAAGGTGGAACAACTCTTTTGATAATATCGTCTGGCAACCGGGGTACGCCAGTCGAGAATCTCTAACTTAATATCTCCCTTTTTGCCGATGTAATAGCTGTTATACCCCTCTTTGTTGTCAATCAAATCCATGCGTGCGAAATAGGGTTCATCGAAAAAAGGTCGATAGGACTCCATCTTCTCTTTCTGACTTTCGATCTCTGCCAACAGACCTTGAATCTTGCGATAGGTTTCCGCATTGTCACGCTCCTCGGTTTCGAGGCGAGAAATCTCCGCTTTTGCTTCCCGAATGGCATTTTTATGCGGACGAATACGGGCAATGCGCAACATTTGCATCACCGCGTTCACGTGTTCGTCTTCGTAGGAACGTTGCTCATCCTCGTCAAGCAAGGATAAAAACCATTCGTGATCCCCAGATTTTTTCGTGTCCATGAGTATTATTAATTTGTCGTATGGTATTTTTTCCAAGATTACGACCTCACTTTTCATGCTATTTTTAATAATAACATATTTGAATAGCAAAAGTAAAGAGTTTGAGCAAATTTTTTCAAAGAAAATTTTTCCGGGAAAAATTGAAATAAAAAATACCCTCGTTGTTACCAACGGGGGCGTTAATCCTATTTGTGCAATAGGACCAAGGTAAGAAGGATACACCGACATTCCTTAAATCAATATTATTATATGTGTTTTTTTTGTAAAAAGTCAATTCTTTTTCTGTTATGTTAAAAGGATTTTTTCAATTATTTCTTTCTTTAATCAGCCTTGCATTTCATAGGAAAGAAGATTCTTCTCATAGTAATACTTTAGCATAACCCAAAAAAACAAGCTTTTCACGGCTTGTTATATTGGCATGTAAAAAACGTATAGAATATTCTCTAAAAAAATTCTCAGAGAGTACTTTTATTGAAATAAAGAAAAGATCCGCGTGTTCAGCGGACCTCGTCATTTTTAATTTTTTTCCTTACATTTTGTCAGGAATTCCAATTCCGAGCAAAGCAAAAGCATTTTTGAGCGCTTGCAATGTTGCATTCGTCAATGCCAAACGGAAGTTTTTCGTCTTTTCATCCTCTGCCGCCAAAATCTTGCAATCGAAATAGAATTTATTGAATTTCTGCGCAACGTCCACAGCAAAACGAGCAATCACCGACGGCTCGTACTTCTCAGCTGCCGTTTTCACCACTTCAGGGAAGGTGGAAATTGCTTTTACAAGCTCGATTTCCTGCGTACAAAGTTCGGGAATTTCATACTGCTTGGAAATGCCGCCTTTTTGCAAAACGGACTGCGCTCTTGCGCAAGTATATTGCACGTAGACACTTGTTTCTCCATCAAAGGTCAAAACCTTGTCGTATGAGAATACGATGTCCTTAATTTTATTGTTATACAAAGCTCCGAAAATAACGGCGCCAACCCCGACTTTTTGCGCTACATCCTCTTTATTTTCAAGGTTGGGGTTCTTCTCGTCGACAATTGTGTACGCTTTTTCGATACACTTTTTGATGACGTCTTCCAAGAATACGACGTTTCCCTTACGAGTAGACATCGTACCTTCTTCCAAGGAAACCATGCCGTACGCCACGTGCACGAGATCTTTCGACCATTCCTTGCCCATTAATTCCAAAACTTTAAAAAATTGTTTGAAATGCAAATTCTGTTGATAAGCCACGACGTACAAACATTTATCAAAATCGTACGTGTCCTTTCTGTACATAGCAGCCGCCATATCACGGGTTGCGTACAAAGACGTTCCGTCCGATTTCAAAATAATGCAAGGAGGCATATTGTATTCTTCCAAATCCACAACCTGCGCACCGCGACTTTCAATCAACAACCCCTTTTCTCTCAATTCATCGACAACGGGCTGCATCTTATCCGAGAAAAAGCTCTCGCCGGCGTACGAATCAAAGTGAATATCCAACATATCGTAAATCTTTTGTACGTCTTTAAGTGTCAAATCCTTGAACCAACGGAAAAGTTCGAGACATTCCTCGTCCCCTAGTTCGATCTTCTTGAAGTACGCGCGCGCTTCGTCATCGTATTCGGGATGCTCTTCCGCCTCCCTATGGAAACGTACGTACAATTCGTTAAGAGCGCGAATCCCCCCTTCTTCCACCGTATTTTTATCCCCCCAACGCTTATACGCCGAGATGAGTTTGCCAAACTGCGTACCGTAATCCCCTAAATGGTTGATCCCCACCGATTTATAACCGAGGAAATTGAAAATACGATATAATGCGCCGCCGAGCACCGTTGTGGACAAATGTCCGATGTGGAATGGTTTCGCAATGTTGATGGAAGAATAGTCGATGCAAATGGTTTTACCCATGCCTTCTTTCGAGGAGCCGTACTTTTCTTTCTCATCAAGTATTCTGTTAAGCGTAGCAGATACAAATCCCACCTTATTAATCTTAAAATTGAGGTATCCGTTGACGGCAGAGATCTCAGAAAGTACTCCGTCAGACATAATTACTTCGTTAGACATAATACCTTGCTTTAATTCCTCGGCGATTGCCACCGGGCTCTTTCTCATCAGTTTTGCAAACTTAAAGCAAGGAATTGCATAATCCCCCATTTCAAGATTGGGAGGAAGCGCAATCAAATCGTAAAGTTCATCCTCACTGACGCCGTCGATATGCAAATTTTCTGCAATATATTTCTTATAATCCATAATACCACCTATTCCTTCTATATATCCTTACGTTATCTATTACTTATTGCGAGTATAAATCGTACCGCATTTCGCACGATGTATTCCGCAACACGGAAAAGCAACGACTGAAAACGTCTATAACGCTTTCTATTCACTCGGTTTCACATGATTTCACATTAGTATACCATATTTTTTAATTTTCTGCAACTATTTTTTCAAATCGGGCACGTTTAATTTGCTAAAATTTGAATTTTATATTATAATATAGC
>CAZBQP010000145.1:0-3111 GCA_964494075.1 uncultured Clostridia bacterium | reverse complement strand
TCCCGGTCGTTTTGACAGACAGATCAACGTGAACCTTCCCGACGTGAAGGGACGTGAACAGATTTTGAAAGTGCATGCGAGAAACAAACCGATGGCACCCGACGTGAATTTTAAGACGATTGCACGCATTACGGCAGGGTTCTCGGGGGCAGATCTTGCGAACCTCTTGAACGAAGCGGCGATTCTTGCGGCTCGTGAAAACAAGAAATTGATTGAAAACGTGAATATCTTTGACGCAGTTGATAAGGTAGAGATGGGCTTGAAGAAGAAGAGCTATGTCATGACCGAAGAAGACAAACGCATCATTGCATACCACGAATCCGGACATGCCGTGCTTGCAGGGCTTTGCAAATATTGCGATCCTGTGCACGAAGTGACGATTATTCCTCGTGGAAACGGCGCGGGCGGCTTCACGATGACTCGTCCTGCCGAAGATACCGTATTCACGTCTTATAACGAAATGCTTGACGATATTTGTATGACGCTTGGCGGCAGAGTGGCGGAAGAACTCGTCGTGAAAAACGTTACGCAGGGCGCTAGCGGCGACTTGCGCATGGTGACGGCAACAGCTCGTCGAATGATTACCCAGTATGGTATGAGTGATAAACTCGGCTTGGTGGCGTATGATTCCGATCAGCCTGTATTCGTTGGTATGGAATACGGTCATAATGACAAGATGTACTCGGAAGAAACGGCTTCGTCAATTGATGCAGAAATTCGTCGTTTGACTGCCGAAGCGCATGAAAGAGCAACGAAACTCCTCACGGAAAACCGTTCCATTTTGGACAATATGGCACGTGTGCTCGTGGAAAAAGAAACAATTTATACCGAAGAAGTGGAAATGCTTATGAAGGGTGCAACCTGGCAGGAAGTCGTTGCGGAAATGGATCAAAACAGCGAGGAACGCAAGAAGAATCCCTTTGCAAAAATGCTCAAAGACGAGCCTAAAACGGAAGAAACCGTTGTGGAGTCCGAAGTGAAGGCGGAAGAGTCTGTTCAAGTGGCGGAAGAACCTGTTTTGACGACGGAAACGTTCGATAACGTTGCAGAAGAGCCTGATAACACGGCAGAAGAAACGCCTGTTGACGGCGAAAATAACGGCGAAAACAACGGCGGAAATTCGGAAGAATAAAAAATGAAACGGAGCCTGTAAAAGGCTCCGTTTTGGACAATGAATACGTAAGTTTTTTAACAAAATACCCCACCCATGTATGCGATGAAGAATATTTTATGCACATGGACAGAGAAAAAATGGAAGGAGAAATTATGAAACGGGTAAGACGCAAAAAGGCGTTCAACGTGGAATATCAAAAACAGACGGTACGGGCGGCGCTCATTGATACAAAAACGAGCGTAGAAGACTGGGATGCGAAGGAGCTTCGCACACGTGCGGCGTATTTTCTTTTGAATGGTACGCCTGAATTTTCCGTCAATGCCACCGCCGACGGTAGATACGTTCTTTTGGCGGCAGAACGGGATTTTCAAGCGGCGAAGGCGATGGGGCTTTCGGAATTCGAGGTACGTGTGTACGAGTTCAATGACAAAAATGCGGAGTCTTTTTCGCTGATTGAAAAGCTCAAGGCAGGCAATCTCGGTGCGATGGAAGAGGCGTATTTGATGAAATCTCTCGTCAAGGAACACGGCTTTACGCAGGACGACGTAGCAGCGTTGATCGGACGTTCTCGCCCTGCCGTGGCGAATACTTTGCGACTTCTCACCCTCAATCCTGAAGTTGTAGGGCTTGTAGAGAGCGGTCAGCTTTCTGCCGGTCACGCACGTACGTTGGTACGTGTTCCGCAGGAGCAACAACTCGGCTTTGCTCAGAGTGCTATCAAGCGTGGGTATTCCGTGCGTGAAATGGAACGGGCGGTGAAGGCGTTTTTGACTCCGCCTGAAATTTTGCGCAAGCAGAAAGAGGTGCAAGCGGCGGCAAAGAGCGAAGAACTTAAAGCGCTTGTCGAGCGTATGCGTCGAGTATATCGCACGAAGGTTTCTTTGATCGGAAATGATAAAAAAGGTCGTATTTATATTGATTATTATACCCCCGAAGACTTGTATCGATTTGAGGAGTTTTTGGATATGATCGAGAGTTTTGATCGAGATTGATAACTTTTGCCGCTCTTCTTTCAGGGCGGCAGTTTTTTTGCTCTATAACGTACAATTTTTTAATTAAACGCATACATGGTTGTCCCATTTTTTGAAAAATATAGTTTGGATTATGAAATCCGCCCCTTCGATAGATTTATCGAAGGGACGGATTTGCTATCATTAAAAATAATCGTCTTTATTTTATGAAATTTACAGTCGTTTTGAAGACTTACTTCTCTTCTTCTGCATTTTCTTCAAGTTTGGCGTTGTCTTTGTGATTGTCGGGCGTGACGGGCGTTTCGTTAGGTTGCGGTTCTCGTTTTGCTTGTTCCTGCTTGAAAAGGAGCATGAGAACGTAACAAACGGCAGCCGCTGCTGCGCAGATGATAGCTGGAATGAGTCCTAACCATGCGCCGACGGGGAGTACCGCCGCAACAAAAACGACGGAAATAATGGTAAATAAAATTCTTAATCTATAAAACATATGATTCCTCTTTTGAGGGAAAACCCTCATCTTAATTCTTTTAAGGTATAGTGTCTACGTTTATTATAGCATATCTTGTCTAAAAAGGCAAGCATTCTCCATGGCTCCCCTCTTTGGATTATTTTAGCACTCACTCTTAAATGTTATGATATTGCGGGAAGAGTAACGAGCCCTGCGCATGATGAAAGTGAGACGATGGGTTGGAATACACGGAAGCGTCGAGCTTTGAGTTGCGCCCTATATATATAATATAAATAGGACGCGCGCGCGTATAAGGGGAAAATACCCTGTAGCATTGTGTTAATTTGTGAAATATTATCAAAAAATGCAACAAACACTACAATAAAAAAATTGTCGAAAAAAAATTCAAAAAACATTGACTTTTTTATATCAAAAGTGGTATGATATACAAGCTGTCGACGTGAGCGCACCGAAAAGGTGAACCGCGAAAGTCAACGAAAAAAACTTTTTAAAAAAATAAAATTTTTTCAAAAAAGTGGTTAAAAACAGTTGACAAAGGTAAGCAGTTTGTGATATCA
>CAZBQP010000144.1:0-3112 GCA_964494075.1 uncultured Clostridia bacterium | reverse complement strand
TTCTTTACCTTTACATTACCATTATTAACCAACAACGCCTTACCGCGCGCCGCTATATACGATCCGTACCCTACGTACAAGCTTCCGCCTGTAACTTTCAAAGCCGGTCCGCCAGATTTAGTCACCTTGTAATTCCAGTTGCCGCCACCGCCATTCCAGTTCTCATACATACCGGTATTACTATCCGTGCCGCCTTTTGTGATTACCGAAAGTGTCGTATTATTTCTCGTTTCGTCAATCGTATCGCCAAGCATAACGTTGCCGTCTGCCACCCAAACGCCGCCGCCCGTCGTCACTTCTATGCTCCCTTGTACCGCCGAGAAGTTGACGGCGTCTTCGGTTGCAGTATCCGCAGCCTTTACGTACACGGCAAAACTTCTGGTTTCATTGCCTAAGGGATCGTAACGAGAGTGATTTGCTTGATCGTCGTTGCACAAGCCGTCGAAGGTGTAATGCAATCTCCCATGACAGATAAACGCACCGCCGACAATATACACACCGTGCACATTGTTGTAAGCATCTCCGACAATGCTAAGATTGTAGCTGTTTGAAGTGGAGCTGTTATGCCCCTTTGTATCTTTCTCGCCATTGATATTGCTTGTTACGACGAACTCCGAATCCGTGTCCGTTTGACTGCCAAACGTAATATTCCCTGTCTTTACGGCAATCGCCGAGCCGTTGTATGCGGCAAGCTCGCCGCCGTCCAACCAAGTGACGTTTCCGCTGTTGACGGCAATCCCCACTTCGTTGCTGTATATACTGGTACCGTTCATGAGCTTAATCGCCCCGTTACCGTTCGACTGAAGGAATACGCCCACCGTCGCTTCCACAGTGCCCATGCCTTTGTTCGCATTCACCGTATTATCACCTGCGTGAATGGTGACGCCGCTCAATTCCACCGTAGGCGCTGCTGCGGAGTTGGAAACATGCACGCCAAAGCCGTTTACGTTGCTACTTATAGTGATGGTGGAGTTCACCGCCGTTACGTTACCGCCCGTGGAATAAATCCCCATCGAATTTTCGCCGTCCAAACGGAAATCCACGCCCGACACTTTTACTTCGCCACCCGTGGAATAGATCCCGGTGGAAGAAGCATTTTCCAACTTCATCGAACCGCCGTCCACTGCCACAGCGCCACCCGTGGAGTAAACCCCCTGCGAGCCGCTTCCGGAAAGGGTGTAGACGTATCCTTCCGATTTAATCGTACTGCCAGCCGCTGCGTATACAGCTTTGCTGTCTGCGCCTGTAAGATTGAAGGTAGACTTGGAGTTAGAACGCAAGGAAACCTCGCCGTTTTCCGCATAGATCCCCATCAACGAATCACCGCCCGTCATCGAGAAATTCGTGTCGGTGACGGTGAAGTTTTTACCTGCCACGAGGGAATAAATACCGTTGGTGTATTCCCCTTCCACATTACAAACGGAATTTGCAATGTCAATCGTACCTGCATTGATGTAGACGCAAGTGGTGTAATCTCCGTACACGTTGAAGTCCACGTCGCTGATGTTCAATGCGCCGTTTCTCATATACACCGCTGCATATTTCACACTTTCATCCATGTCACGTTCGGTCAACTCGATCGTATTTTTCTTAGTGAACGAACCACTCGCTGTCAATTCACCGCCGTTCATACTGATGGTGTTGTTGTTGGAAGAATAGAATTTGCCTTTCAAGATGTTGACGGAAGCGTTTCCGCTGTTCAGGATACAATAACTTTCCCCTTTTCGAGCCTGTGCGCCGCCCGTGCAACTTTCATTTGCCCATTTGAAGCTGTTGAAATAATCGTGATCGTCAAACGCAAGATAATCTTCCTGCTTTTGCGATACGGAGTTTGTCGTTGTCGACGTAGCGTTGGGAATACGGCTGGAAAACTCACCCGTTTTAACGGTGATAGAGCCACCCATGGCATTGACTGCCGCCGTGGTGTCCACTCCGAAGTAGCAGAAAAACTTACCTGCCTGCACGTCCAGTTTTCCCATACCTTCCTGCATCTTTACCGCCGCATAATAATCGCTTTGGTTGATTTTAGACGCCGCTCCCTCAATCAGGTTTTCATAGCCGTAAATCGACACTTTCGTGTACGCTTTGCTTTCTTCCTCTTCTTTGGTCAACGTCGCCGCATGATAGGTGTTCGTCGCTGTCTTTACATAATAGGAATAATAGAAATCGGCGTCGGTAGGTACGCTCGAAAGATAGGAAGCCGAATCGTGCGTGTAATAATAACAATAGGTATCTGCCGAAATTGTGTGATCCAAACGCTTATCACCCACTCTCTCGACTGGCGTATCAAAATACAAATTGCCGTGATTATAGATAATTTCATTCGTCCTCGTGGGATAGGACTGAATGATAGCAGCCGTGCGAGTACTGTGCTCAAACTCCCCCTTGGCGTTCTTCATATAATAATCGACGTCTGCCGCCCCGGAAATGTTCGTTCTCTTCGTTTCCGAGCCTACAGAATTGTCCAAAACTTCGTTGTTGTACGAATAATATTCAGAATAACGAGGTCCGCTTTCAAACACACCGTTGGCAACGGTAAGAGTGCCGCCTGCAATGTTGAAAACAGAGCCTACGGGGTTGTAAAGCCCACCCGTCTGTTCTTGAGAAGTGTCGGTGACGGTGAGACGCACGCCGGGAAGAATGTTCAAAATGGGTGCGTGACCGTTACGCTGAATGGTGATTCCGTTCAAATCGAGAATCAAGTCCTGATGCAAGTTTTTCGCATCGTCGGTGATGATCAAGGGGTTGTTGATATTTCGGCTCAAACGAATAAACGGATAGCCGTTGTTGAGCGCTGAGAACAATTCGTCCTGATTCGTCACTTCGTACACATTGTCTACGGTGAAGTCGATGTCCTGATCGTCTCCCCACGGTGCGTCCTTTTCTGCCACGTATTTGGCAATCGTGACCGTGATCAAGGCGGCACACGAAAGGATAAAAAGAAATGCCACCGTGATGAACGCAACTATTCTATAACGCTGTTTCATATCCGTATACCTCCTTGCGGTTTATCTATCAATCGTTTTCGTCGTCATTTTTGAAGCTGTTCAAAATATACGTTTACTTTAAGCGGATAGCTCTTGGAATAGCATTGCGACAGGAAATATTGTTG
>CAZBQP010000143.1:0-3135 GCA_964494075.1 uncultured Clostridia bacterium | reverse complement strand
ATCTTCGTCGTCCACCTTCGTCGTGTACATATTTTCACGATAGTGATACCAGTGTCCCGAAGTTTCCCAAAGCGTTCTGTTCAACATAATGGGAGTGGAAATTTCCACGTACCCTTCACGAGTGTGAATCTGACGCCAGTAATCAACCAACGTATTTTTCAAAATCATGCCGTTGGGCAGGAAGAAAGGCAACCCTTTGCCTTCGTTCATCATCGCAAAAAGCTTCAATTCTTTTCCAAGTTTCGTATGATCACGTTTCTTAGCTTCTTCGAGCATGGTGAAATATGCTTCCATCTCGTCTTTCTTCGCAAACGCCGTACCATAAATACGGGTGAGCATTTTGTTATGCTCGTCCCCTCTCCAATATGCGCCGGCAATGCTGGTCAGCTTAAACGCCTTAATTTTGCCCGTCGACGGAAGGTGAGGTCCACGGCAAAGATCGGTGAATCCGCCCTGCTTATAGAAGGAAATGGTCTCCCCTTCGGGCAAATCTTCAATGAGCTCCACCTTATAATTTTCGCTGTATTCCTTCATGAGGGCAATCGCCTCTTCTCTAGGCAACGTGAAGCGCTCGATGGGCAGATTGCTCTTGATAATCTTCTGCATTTCGCTTTCCACTTTCGCAAGATCTGCCTGCGTAATGGGCGTCACAAAATCGACGTCGTAATAGAACCCGTTTTCAATAACGGGACCGATGGAGAGTTTGCAAGTGGGGTACACCGTTTTCAACGCCTGTGCCAACACGTGTGCACAAGTATGGCGATACACCTGCAAGCCTTCCTTATCTTTCAAAGTGACGACTTCCAAATGATCCCCTTCGCAAAGTTCGTGAGAAAGATCGACGAGTTCACCGTTTACTTTTGCGCAAACTGCATTTCTCGCAAGTCCCTCGGAAATCGCCTGCGCCGCTTGCAATGCCGTTGCATTATCCACAACCTCCAAAGCGTCTCCGCTCTTCAAAATAATGTTCATAAAGTTCCTCCGTAAAACGTATAAGTATCAAATAAAAAAATAAAACGCCTTAAACTCCACCTGTAAGAGAAGTTTAAGGACGCAAAAACATTCGCGCGGTTCCACCTTAATTGCCGTATAAATCTACGACCGCTTTCCTATTCTTTTTTGAAAATATAAGCAATCATCCTCAGAATCGGCCACATACAGTACCAAATACATCGTGAAGATTACCCGAAAGTGGTTTCGCTTTCCGTTCCGTTTATCCGTCTCACAGCCAGAGGACGAACTCTCTGAAAAACGCAAACGACGCTACTTGTCTTTACCATCTTATTGTACCCCTTTCCGCTGCGTTTGTCAACCTTTTTTTAACAAAAAATTGCTTTTTCCCGATAATATTTTTCAAGAAAGTTTTTTGTCTCTCCATCCGCTTCACCAAAACAGTACACTCGTTCCGCACCGCTTAAAATAATTTCCCCGATTGGAGACTCCACGCCCGTTAACAAACTTTTATTCTGCAAGCGATATTCCTCGTCGTACACCTTGCCGTTTTTCAAAAACACCTTCCCCTCCCCATCCTCGACCATAAACTCCAAAAAGCCATCCATCGCGCGTTCCCCCATATCGTCGGGAATGTAGGCGATCATCTCTTCCCACCTCGCCTTCAAATCTTGTAATCGAAAATGAAAAAGTCCGTCCAGACAATACTCTTCAAATCCTCGTATCCGCCTTGCGATAAATATGCGATCCTCCCGATAATCCGCCGCCACCAACGCCGTGAGCAATATCCGCCGTTTGAGGGGGGACAACATAAGAAGAGGAAGTCTTTTTTCAAAGAAGGAATATTTATACCCCACCGCCAACACGTCGGTAATGTGTTCTTCGGCGTACTTGCGCACGTAGGGACAATATTCCCGTTCCGTCTTGAAAGCAATCTCGGCATATTCTCCCTTCCTCGCCATATCGCAAGTGGCAGGCAAAAAAGCAAATCTCTCCCGCACCTTTCCGTATAGATAGGACATATACAGCCCGTCAAAACCGTTTTGCGTAATCGTTATCTCTTCCACACTTTTATTGTATGCGCCGTCTCTAAAATTATTTATCAGCGGCGAATAAATACTTGACTTAACCGAAAAAAAACTCTATAATAGATTTGTTATTATATTTATGGAAAGTAAAATCGGTGATTTTTCGTCGATTTTCGGAGGTTTTCATTATGATGGATATGAAAGTAATCGAACCCAAATGGCAAGCCAAATGGGAAAAATCCAAGCTGAACAATTTCAATAAAAAGAATATCGACAAGAAAATGTATATTCTTGAAATGTTCTCCTATCCCTCGGGTGCGAAATTACACGTCGGGCACTGGTATAACTACGGCCCCACCGACACATACGCAAGATTCAAGAGAATGCAGGGATACGAAGTGTTCCAACCCATGGGATTCGACGCATTCGGGCTTCCTGCGGAAAACTACGCAATCAAAACGGGGATTCACCCCAAAGATTCCACGGAAAAGAACATCGCCACCATGGAACAGCAGCTCAAAGCAATGGGCGCCATGTTCGACTGGTCGGCAGAGCTTACGACTTGCAGCGAGGAATATTATAAATGGACGCAATGGCTGTTCTTACAGCTCTACAAGAAAGGTCTTGCTTATCGCAAAAACGCCCTTGTAAACTGGTGTCCTTCCTGCGAAACGGTTCTTGCCAACGAACAGGTGAAAGACGGCAAGTGCGAACGTTGCGACTCCGTCGTGCTTCGTAAGGACATGACGCAATGGTTCTTACGTATCACCGATTACGCCGAAGAACTTTTGCAAGACCTCGACGGACTCAACTGGCCTGAAAAGACCAAGCTCATGCAAAAGAACTGGATCGGCAAATCGACAGGCTGCGAAATTCATTTTGAATGCGAAACGGGCGACGATATCACCGTATTCACCACCCGTCCCGACACCGTGTTCGGCGTCAACTACGTCGTCCTTGCACCCGAGCACCCCTTGACGGAAAAGCTTAAAGAAGCGCATCCCGAATGTGCGGAAGCCATCGACGCCTACGTGCGTTACGCTGCCGAAGCCAACGACATCGACAGACTGTCCACCACCCGTGAAAAGACGGGCGTGTTTACGGGGGCTTATGCAACCCATCCTTTAACGGGCAAACAACTCCCTATCTATCTTGC
>CAZBQP010000142.1:0-3182 GCA_964494075.1 uncultured Clostridia bacterium | reverse complement strand
AAGGAGAGTGAACGAAAATGGCGGCTATTAAAGTATTAAATATGAACGGCTCCGAAGTCGGCACGATCGAATTGAACGACAACGTATTCGGCGTAGACTACAATGAGCCTTTGATTCATCAGGCAGTCGTTACCCGTCTTGCAAATGAAAGACAGGGTACCAAATCCACCCTCACGAGAACGGAAGTAAGAGGCGGCGGTATCAAACCTTGGAGACAGAAAGGCACGGGTCGTGCTCGTCAGGGCTCCATTCGCGCTCCTCAGTGGATTAAGGGCGGCGTCGTATTCGCACCCAAGTCCCGCGACTTCTCCAAGAAGATGAACGTGAAAGCAAAGAGAGCAGCTCTCTTGTCCGCACTTTCCAAGAAAGTGGCAGACGGCGAATTCATCGTAGTGGACGAGCTCACGGTTTCCGCTCCCAAGACGAAGGAAATGGCAGCGTTCGCAAAAGCGCTCGGTTTGAACAAATCTGCGCTCGTTGTTATGGATAACGACGACATCAACGTAATTCGCGCAGCTGCAAACCTTCCCAAACTTGCTACGATGCCTTTGGCACAGCTTAGCACGTACGAAGTGGTTGTAAGCGAAAAAGTGGTTATGACCAAAGCTGCAGTTGAGAAATTCCAGGAGGTAAACGGCTAATGTTCGCAGAAGATATCATTTTGAAACCCGTCCTCAGCGAAAAAGCTTACGACGGAATCGCAACGAAGAAGTATACCTTCTTTGTAAAGAAATCCGCAAACAAAACGGAAATCAAGTTGGCAGTAGAAAAACTTTTCGGCGTTAAGGTAGCAAGCGTTAACACCGTAAATTGCAAGGGCAAGCTTAAGAGAATGGGTAGAAACGAAGGTTACAGACCCGACCGCAAAAAAGCGATCGTTCAGCTTGCTGAAGACAGCAAGACTATCGAGTTCTTCGATGCTTTGACCTAATGGAGGAGAAATAGAAAATGGCTATTAAATCTTATAAACCCACGTCGGCAGGTCGTCGTTTCGTAACGGTTTTGACCAACGACGATTTGACGAAAGGTGCAAAGCCCGAAAGATCGTTGATGCATGACCAGCGTCACAGCGGCGGTCGCAACAACCTCGGTAGAATCACCACCAGACACATCGGTGGCGGTAACAGAAGAAAATACCGTATCATCGACTTCAAGAGAACGAAAGACGATATTCCCGCAACGGTTCAGAGTATTCAGTATGACCCTAACCGCAGCGCACACATCGCTTTGATCGTATACGCAGACGGCGTTAAGTCCTATATCCTTGCTCCCGTTGGCCTCAACGTAGGCGATAAAGTTATCAGCGGCGCAAAGGCAGACATCAAGGTAGGGAACACCCTTCCCCTTGAAAACATCCCCGTCGGTACGATGGTACACAACATCGAGCTTACCCCCGGTAAGGGTGGCCAGATCGCAAGAAGTGCAGGTATCTCCGCACAGATCATGGCTATGGAAGGTAAGTATGCAACGATTCGTATGCCCAGCGGCGAAATGAGATATATCCTCGCAAAATGCCGTGCTACGATCGGTCAGGTAGGCAACGTAGACCACGAACTCGTTTCCCTCGGTAAAGCAGGTAAGGCAAGATACCTCGGTTTGAGACCTGAAGTAAGAGGTTCGGTAATGAACCCTGTTGACCACCCTCACGGCGGTGGTGAAGGTAAGTCTCCGATCGGTCATGCCGGTCCTTTGACTCCTTGGGGCAAGCCCGCTCTTGGCTACAAGACGAGAAAGAAGAAGAATGCAACGAACAAGTTCATTCTTAAGAGAATTAACTAATCGGGAGGAATTAAGAAATGTCGAGAAGTGTTAAGAAAGGACCTTACGTCGAAGCGAAGCTCATGAGCCGCATCTTGGCTATGAACGAAGCAAACGAAAAGAAAGTTATCAAGACCTGGTCGAGAGCATCCACGATTTTCCCCGATTTCGTAGGTCACACGATTGCTGTATACGATGGACGTAAGCACGTTCCCGTATACGTAACGGAAGATATGATCGGCTGCAAGCTCGGTGAGTTTGCACCTACGAGAACCTTCCACGGACATACGGCAAGAACGACGAAGTAAGGAGAGGTAAAGATAATGAAGAAAAGCATGGAAAAAAAGCAGGCTAGATTGGAGACGATCAGAGAAAAACGTCCCCACGCCGTTGCTAAATATGTTAGAGTTTCGCCTTACAAAGTAAGAACGGTACTTGCTTTGATTCGCGGTAAGGATTACAAGGAAGCAAAGGCGATCCTCGATTACAGCGTAAACGGCAGCGCGCTTGCGGTTAAGAAAGTTCTTATGTCCGCAGCAGCAAACGCTGAGCACAACATGGGTATGGATAAGAACGACCTCTACGTAGCTGAATGCTATGCAGACGGCGGTCAGATGCTCAAGAGAATGCAGCCCGTATCGAAAGGTCGTGGCCACGCAATCCTCAAGAGAACGAGCCACATCACGGTCGTTTTGGACGTTAAAAAATTGGAAGGAGAAGTATAACAATGGGACAGAAAGTTAATCCTCACGGTTTGAGAGTCGGCGTTATCAAAGATTGGAACACCACTTGGTATGCAGATAAGAAAGAATTCTCCAAATTCCTTAAAGAAGACAACGTAATTCGTACGTTCATCAAGAAAAAATACTATTCCGCTGCAATCAGCAAAATTCTTATCGAAAGAGCAGCTGCAAGAATCGTTGTAACCATTTACACGGCTCGTCCCGGCGTTATCATCGGTAAGGCAGGCAGCGAAGTAGAAGTGATCAAGAAAGATCTTGCGAAACTTACGAACGGTAAAGCAGTAAGCATCAACATCACCGAAGTGAAGAAGCCTGATTGCGATGCACAGCTCGTTGCAGAAGGCGTTGCTGCTCAGCTTGAAAAGCGTATGTCCTTCCGTCGTTGCATGAAGCAGGCGATCGGCCGCTCGATGAGAGCAGGTTGCAAGGGCATCAAGATGATGGTAAGTGGTCGTCTTGACGGCGCAGAAATCGCAAGAAGCGAAAGTTATCATGAAGGTTCTATTCCTCTTCAGACCCTTCGTGCAGACATCGATTACGGTTTTGCAGAAGCACACACCACCTTTGGTATGATCGGCGTTAAGTGCTGGATCTACAAAGGGGAAGTGATCAAAGCTGCTAAGAAAGTAGAAGGAGGCGAACAGTAATGTTAATTCCTAAGAGAGTAAAAAGACGTAGACA
>CAZBQP010000141.1:0-3199 GCA_964494075.1 uncultured Clostridia bacterium | reverse complement strand
GGGATATAGTTCATCAATGAATTTTTGGGGTAAACAACCGGTCACTACGAGTTTTTCCAAACGACCACTTTTATAATCCGCACATTCGAGAATGGTTTCAATCGCCTCCTCTCGCGCCGATTGCAAAAACGCACAAGTATTCACAATGACAATTTGAGCCTTCGATAAATCGTCGGTGAGGGAATACCCCTTCTCCTTAATCAATCCGAGGAGCTTTTCTGAATCCACGCGGTTTTTGTCACACCCCAAAGAAATCACGCCAAATAATTTCTTCGATAACATTTTTTTCTTTCTTTTCCTTTTTTACTTACTTATAACTTATAAAGGTCCGTACAAACTTTCAAACTGCTCTTTCGTAATGAGCACTTTTCTTGCCTTAGCACCGTCGAATGCAGAAATATATCCCATCTCTTCCATCCATTCGATAATTCTGCCTGCACGGTTGTACCCTGCCGAACATTTCCGTTGAATCATGGAAATCGACGCACTTCCGCTCAAAATGACGTGACGCAACGCCTCGATATACATGGATCGATCTCGCCGCCTTTGTCGCCCGTTGCAGGATCTGAGCCGCCTGTATTCGTATTGTTGATGAACGCCGTAGCTTCTTCATCGTAATACGCCTCGTTATTTTCTTTGATGTAATTGACGACTTTTTGCGAATCTTCAGGGGAGATAAAAGCACTCTGCACACGCACGGGCGTATTAATCCCCGGCATCGTATACAGTAAATCCCCTTTACCCAAAAGTTTCTGCGCACCAGACTGATCGAGAATGACTCGAGAATCGACGTCCGATGCCACACGGAACGCGATACGAGTCGCCAAATTGCTCTTGATAACACCCGTAATAACGTCCGTGGAAGGACGCTGGGTGGCAACGATCAAATGAATCCCGGCAGCACGTGCTTTTTGCGTCAAATTCTGAATACGGTCTTCCATTTCTTTCTTTGCCGCCAACATCAAATCGGCAAGCTCGTCAATGATAATCACGAGTTTAGGCAACCGTTCATCCTTTTGTCCTTTCTTGAGAAGTTGTGCATTGTATTCGTCCAGATTGACGACGTACGTCCCCGAACGGCTCATCTGTTCAAACAAGCCGTAACGACGGTTCATTTCCCCGATCGCCCAGTTCAAACTTTGAATTGCTTTATTTGCATCCGTGATAATTTCATTAATCATCAAATGAGGCAAATTGTTATACAAAACAAATTCCGTCTTCTTGGGATCGATCAAAATTAAGCGCAATTCCTGCGGTGAATATTTATAAATCAAGCTGATGATGAGTGCGCCCAAAAATACACTCTTACCCGAACCTGAAGAACCGGCAACGAGCATATGAATCATCTTGGAAATATCGCCGTACACCTTCACGTTCGCAACGTTTTTGCCCATGGCAAACATAAGCGACGAGGATTGAGAATTTACGAAAGTATTTCCCGAAAGCATACAACCTAATTTTACGAATTGACGCTCTTTATTCGGCACCTCGATGCTGACGACGCCGTCCTCGTAGTTGGGATAAATGTTGACGCCGTTTGAACGCAAACCAAGTGCGATAGACTGATCGAGAGAAAGGATTTTCTGCGGCGAAACAGAGCGAGGCAGCGCAATATTGTATCTCGTAACCGTAGGTCCAAAGGACACGGAAGCCACCGTTGCACCCGTCACCTTGAATTCTTCCAAGATGGCGATAATATTCGCCTTGGTCTCCTCCACTTCCATTTCATTTTGCATGGGTTCGATATCTCGACAATCGAAGTCATCCAAAGGTACCCGTTTATAAGGCTTAATAATGCGAGGCTTAGGCGGTTGCGGTTTGGGCGGCTCGGGCAAAGACTGCGACTCCGTCAACTTCGGCGTACCCGAAAGCTCACGGGAAAGAGATCTTTCTTCTCTATCGCCAAAGCCAAAGGTCGAGCGCGAGTTTTCTCCCCTGCCTCGTCCCGATTCTCTTTCTTCTTCCGCTTCCGAACGCATAGAACGAAGATCTTCCTCTTCATCAAAAATATGCAAAGCGTCCCGTCCGCGAGACTCTTCCGAGAAATCATTCAAGTCCTCACGTGATTCACGCATTTCACTCGGATATTCCTCTCGAAGGGTATATTCATCACGAGATTGAGAAAGATACCGTTCCTCTCTGTCCTCAAACTCTCCTCTTTCAGGGAAAGTTTCCTCTCTTCTTCGAGTAAACGGATCGTTTCCATCCTCGAATAAGCGAGGGTTGGAAGGAGAGAACATATCCATATAATCATGACGTCTGTACTCCCTTTCTTCTTCGGGTTTTTTTTCTACCTCTTGCGTTTCCTCGCGCAATTTCTTAAAATCGATTTCTTCGTTCTGCTCAGGCGTATAAGGTTCGTACAGAGGCGTAGGCGGTTCTTCGTAGGAAGAATAATTCGTCGTTTCTATGGGTTTAGGCGGTTCTTCCGCAAGGAAGGACATCTTCTCCAAGGAAGGTTCTTCCGTTTGCATGGACGGCTGCTGTACCCTCTGCGTATTGTCGCTGACGATCATAGGCGGCCGCTCCTGTGTCGGTTGCTCGTTGACCGCATTTTCATACGCTTGAGTGTAGGAGGGCGTAAACTCCGTATAAGATTCCGTCTTTTCCACGGGGGAAACGGGCGGCTTTCTGTTTACGCTGGCGTTAGGATCAAAAATTAAGTTAGTTCTATAATTTTCGGCAGGCGTACTGCCAAACAAGAAGTCTCGACTGTTTTGATATCCGGCAAGCGTCTCATCAGGCTGTTGTTGCCGACGCTGATTTTCTTCCATCACGTCTGCCATGCCAAAGGGCGAGAATGCGCCCGTAGCAGGTTGTGCATACGTCTGCGGCTGCGGATGTGGTTGTTGAGATCTTGGAATGGGCTGTTCTTGCAAGCTTACGCCGGGGCGTTGCGTAATAGGCGTTTGAACTTCCGTCTTGGGTGAAACTGTCGTTTGCTTCACGACCTCTTTCACAACAGGCACTTTCTTCTCCTTCTTTTGCACTGCGACTTTCGCCTTCGTTTCGTCAAAGTCACGTAAACTCACCATCGTAAGATAACCGAGAAAAGCGGAAAGTGCTGCGAAAAATACGATTGCCCCGATATTGGAAAGCACCGCGGACACCCCGAAAACGAGAATACCGCCAAGTCCTCCCGTCACCGTCGTGGCAGGAAAAGTTTCCCCCGACGAAAAACAAGCGAAAATATACCCCT
>CAZBQP010000140.1:0-3234 GCA_964494075.1 uncultured Clostridia bacterium | reverse complement strand
GATATCGACAGCGGAACTTCTCACGAGTGCGTCGGTAATATCGAGTGCCTGTTCCCCTGTATCCGGCTGGGAAACGTAAAGTTCGTCAAGATTTACCCCCAATTTCTTCGCATAGACGGGATCGAGCGCATGTTCTGCGTCGATAAATGCCGCAACGCCACCCATTTTTTGCGCTTCCGCAATTGCGTGGAGTGCAACTGTCGTTTTACCGGAAGATTCAGGTCCGTAAATTTCGATAATTCTGCCACGAGGGAACCCCCCGATACCGAGCGCCAGATCAAGCGTCAAGCAACCACTGGGAATCACTTCGATTTCCGTGCTCCCTGCATCGTCGCCGAGACGCATGATAGAACCTTTACCATACTGCTTCTCAATCTGCAATAAGACGGCATCAAGCGCCTTCATTTTGTCCGTATTTTTTTCGTTTGCCATGTATAAGTCTCCTAATTATTTTTTGCGATTTATATATTTTTCAATTGTCTATACGCCAAAAACAACGCATAGTTGATTGCCTTCTCCGTAATTTCTTCCCGATTCCCGTCGAATTTGTACTGATATACGCAAACGCGCTCTTTCGTGCCGACCGCAATACAACAATAGCCCACAGGTAAGTTACTTCTGTCCGATTTGGGTCCAGCCAAGCCAGTCGTCGCAACAGCAACGTCGCAATCGCCCGTGTTCAACAATCCCACCGCCATTTCGTACGCCGTCTTTTCGGACACCGCCCCCAATGTACCGAGGGTGTACGGGGAAACGCCCAACCTCTTAATTTTCGAGCTTTCGTTGTACGTGTTTAAGCCCTCAAAATACACTTCGCTCGCCCCGGGAACCGAGACAATTCGCCTTGCTACACCACCGCCCGTAAACGATTCAGCCACGCTCAATCTCTTACCTCGTACTTTCAAAAGGGAAACAAGCTGTTTTTCGAGCGTCGTATCGTCCAAGGCGTAAATAGTATCGCCAAAACCTTCCACAAGCATACGTAAAACGTCATCCGCCAACATTTTCGGCGTATTGCTGTCATAGGTGATTTCAACGACATCCTCGTCATTCTTTCGTCTATGCACGCAAGAAATCGCATTTTTGCCCATGCGTTCAACTTCCAACAATACTTGCTCCACACGAGCGAGGTTTGCCCCTACAGCCCGAATAATCATTTTATCGAATCGAAGCCCGTATTTCTTTTGTAAAAAAGGAATACAGACATTCTTGATATACTGCGTTCCCGTCTCCGTCCCGTCCGCCGAGCACAAAAAGACGGAAGTTTTTTCCTCGTCATAGATGGCAGCGTTTGCAAAATCGGCATACGTCTGCGCCCCATCCACATCTGCAGAAAGATAGTTGCGCACAATCGGCAAAGCAGTTTTGTTTGCTAACACGAAGATATTGTCGTACTCTGTCTTCATTGTCTCCAACGCAAGCATCACTTTCTGCTCGTCCGATTGAGACAAAAAACGAATTTCATTGAGTCCGTAGCCGCCCAGAAAAAGCTCGTCCAAAACAGCGTTCACCCCTCGCTCAGGGGTGGCGTTTACCGATTTTCTCAAGACTATGCAAGCGTTTTTCATAAGCTTCGTTCCTTCCATTATTATATTATGCGTCTTTTAACACCTGTCTATTATTGACGACGTAGGCAATTCCAGACCAAACGGTGAGAACGGTTGCCGCCAAAAATGCCACACCGCCGATTCCAAGCAGAATGTTGCCAAAAATGCCGCTTATATCAGAAGTGAACAACAATACGGCAATGGAAAAATCTTGAAAAATCGTCTTGAATTTTCCAAGCTTATCTGCAGCCATCACAACGCCGTTTGCCGCCGCAATCTGACGGAAAGCGCTGATGATAAGTTCTCTCGCCATTATAATGCAAATACAAATCGCCATCACTACGTATAACCCATTCATCCATTCACCCGTTACGACAAACAACCCCTCCTTCATCGTCAAAAGCAACAGCATCGCCGTCGAAACGAGCACTTTGTCCGCAATGGGATCTAAAAATTTGCCAAGATTGGTGACAAGCCCCCTCGAACGGGCGATATACCCGTCAACAAAATCGGTGCAAGCCGCCAAAACGAAAACGATTGCAGCAATTCCGTGTGCGAACGGTAAAACTCCATCCAGGAAAAAAATCAAAACAAACACAGGAATCATACAGATTCTCGTAAGGGTGATTTTGTTAGGTAAATTCATTTTCAAAGTTCTCCTTCATAATCTTCGGTGTGCCCGAACAGATCGTAACAATCCGCACTATCTATATGTACGATATATCGCTTCCCTTGCACTGCTTCCGCTGCATGGAAATATACTTTCCCGTCAATATCGGGGGCATTAAAGTACGCTCTCCCGACAAAGCAAGCCTTTTCGTAATCAATGCCGTCGCAAAGCACTTCCATATCCTTTCCGACGTATTGAGACAAAAGTTTTGCGGATATCACCGACTGCGCTTCATACAGCTCGCGAACACGGCGTTTTTTCGTTGCGTGATGAATTTGCGGTTTCAAGCGATACGCCCCCGTATCCGGTTCTCTTGAATAAGCGAAAAAGCCGCAATTAATGAGCTTCGCCTCTTGAAGAAAGGCCTTCATTCCCTCAAATTCCTCCTCTGTCTCGGTGGGAAAACCGGAAATAAAGGTGGAACGAATGGCAATACCGGGAATTCTTGTGCGCAACTTTTCAAACAGGGCGAGATAGCTTGCTCTTGTCCCTTTTCGATTCATAAGTTTAAGTACACGATCTTCCGAATGTTGCAAAGGAATATCCATATATTTCAAGATCTTATCATTTTGTGCAATTTCGTCGATAAGTTCGTCCGTGATGACGTCGGGATAACAATACAAAAGACGAATCGAATGGATATTTTCAAGTGCCGAAAGCTTTTGCAATAACGTCACAAAGGAATTTTTCCCATATAAATCCTCCCCGTAACGAGTGGTATCCTGTGCCACGATGACAAGCTCTGCTGTCTCGCCAAGTTCTTCCGCCTCTTTAAGAAGCTCTTCCATCGGATAGGAACGATATTTGCCTCGAATCTTAGGAATCAAGCAATAGGTGCAATGATTGTAGCATCCGTCGGCGATTTTCAAATACGCATAATGATCGTCCGTGGTCAGGACACGATTTTGAAGATACCCATCGCAGCCCTGTCCCACGAAATTTTGTCGTTCCCACGTTCGATAAGAAGCTTCCAAACCGTCAAATATCTTTTCATAATCATTGATTCCTAAAAACAGG
>CAZBQP010000139.1:0-3238 GCA_964494075.1 uncultured Clostridia bacterium | reverse complement strand
AGGGAGTTTTGGCGGAACACGAATGGTTGGAAGTGTTGCTTTTTGGAGCAATTCCAAGACGTAATACCAACGATATTGCACACGCATTGATTAAGCAGTTTGGCTCGGTGGAGAAAGTGTTTTTTGCTTCGGCAAAAGACTTGCAGAAAGTACCCGGCGTGGGGGTAAGCGTGGCGGCGCAAATTCGTGCAATCGGTCATTTTTTTGAGAGATATCAAGAAAATCATGACCTGACTTTTGAGGTTCCTTTTGAGACGAAAGCATTTATTCCCTTTGTCAAGGCTGCATATAAAGGGCTATCCGTAGAGGTGTTGGACGTGTATCTTCTGGATGGAGACGGGTACGTAGAGAAAAAACGTCGCTTTTCCGGTCAAAGCTTCGCCAACGTGCAGGTCGTGCCTGAGGGAATTTCCTCATTCATTCTTTCCGAGGGCGTTTCGGGTGTCGTGCTTGTGCATAATCATCCCTACGGTTCGGCGACACCCTCCGATTCCGATAATCTTTTAACAAAAAATTGTCAGGTATTGTGCAGCATCAACAATCGTTTGTTTTGCGATCATATCATCTATGCGCCAGATGGCGTGTATAGCTACTATTTGGGCGGTGATTTGGTGAAGTTCAGTAAAAAATACTCGGTGGGTTCTATTTTAGGGTGAAGGGCATGGAAGAAAAAGAACGGGATAAAAATAAACGAAATCGGCGGTTGGAATGGGAAGCTGGCGTACGAGTGCTCAAATATTTTGAGAATCTTTTCGCTGATACTTCTGATGAAGGGGAACGCATCTTTATCGGCCTTTGTAAAAAAGTGCTCTTTTTTGCGGTGCTCTTCATTGAATTGCTTTTGCTTACCCAACATGTAGAGTTTTGGGTGAACGACGGGGATTGGTTTGGCTTTCTCATTGTGACGGGCATCATGGTTGTGCTGACGGCTGTGCAGGTGCTGAGCCTATTCGTCTTGAAAGGAAGCGGATATCGAAAATCATTGTACGTCATACAAACACTTTCCGTGTTTGCTCTTTTGGTTTTGACGAAAGGACCTTACGTCCTGTTGTTGTATATGTTCATGCTCACGCAGTTGTATTTGGATATTACGAACGGGCGTGTGGCGGTGTGGATTCTCATTGCCTCTCTTTTTTTGTATGCGGTGGGGTACGTGGGGCAGGTGCTTCTGTCTTTTGGCGATAAATTCAATTTATTCGATATTTTGCGTGATTCTCTTGGATCTTTGGTTTTTTTGACGTTGCATTTTATCGGCGTGCAGATTGCAATGGCGTTCTATCGGCAATATCTCAAGCTCAATCGAGCGTTGAAAGAGCTGGACGAGAGCAAACGGGAGCTTGAAAAAGCGTATGCCGTGGTGGCGGAAGTGTCGGCGCTCGAAGAACGGCAGAGGATAGCCAAGGATATTCACGATACGGCGGGACATTCGTTGACGACGGTAATTATGCAGACGGAATCGGCGAAGAGAATCATCGAAAGCAATCCCGAGGAAGCAAAAACGAAAATTATTGCAGCGAATTTGCAGGCGAAAACGACGTTGGAACGTCTCCGTGAAAGCGTACATCTCTTGTCGGGTATGACGGAGGGTGCGACGCTGAAAACGACGCTGGAGGGGATCGTGCATGAGTCTACGGACGGGACGGGGATTTGTATTCGTTCGGAGATCGCAGACATGGTGCTGTCTTTTTCCAAAAGTCGATTCCTTTGTAATGCATTGCGTGAGGGGATTTCCAACGGACTTCGGCATGGCAATGCGACGGCGTTTTGGTTTGAATTGAAAGAAGAGAACGGGAAGGTGTATTTCCTGCTTTCGGATAATGGAAAAGGAACGAGCGGCGAGGAGTGGAAACTTGGCTATGGTCTTAATTCCATGCGTGAACGTGCTGTCTCCTTGGGGGGAGAGGTACAATTTTATTCGGAATCTGACGAGGGGTTTGAAATTTATATTACCATTCCTATGGATGCGGAGGTATAACTTATGGAGAAGAAAAAAATTAAAGTGTTGGTCGTAGATGATCAACAGGAGTTGGCAGCGGAAGTTGCGGATATTCTCAGAACGGATGAGCAGCTCGACGTATTGGGGACGGCTTCCGACGGCGCAGATGCGTTGGAAAAGATGAAAGAGAATATTCCCGACGTGGTGTTGCTTGATATTCGTATGCCGAATATGAATGGTTTGGTGGCGACGAGCCGTATTAAATCGGAATACCCCGATGCCAAAGTGCTTATTTTAACGACTTTCGATGATAGTGATTATATTTTGAACGCAATCAACAACGGTGCGTGCGGCTATCTTTTGAAGGACATAGGCGGCGATGCGTTGATAAGTGCTGTGAAAAACGCCTATCAAGGAGACACCATTTTGCCTGCGAAGATTGCTCGCCGAATTGCCGATGCTGCAAAACACGTTGCGGCAGATCGGGAAATTCGTTTAACACGTGCTTTCAAGATGTCTGATCGAGAAGTGGAAGTGGCGCTTATGATGTATGAAGGCTTTACCAACCGTCAGATTTCCGTCGCCTTAAAGCTTTCCGAGGGAACGACGAGAAATTACATTTCTTCCATTTACGAAAAGACGAAGAGCGAAAATCGTGTGGAAGCCATTCAGACGATTAAGGCAATTTTATCATAAAAACTTAAAACGGGCATACCATGTATAAGACGATTATCTTTGATTTGGACGGAACACTGCTGGATACACTCGACGATTTGACGAATGCGACGAATGCGACTTTGCGTGCATTTGGTCAACCCGAGCGTATGCGTGAGGAGGTTCGTTCTTTTGTCGGAAACGGCATTAAAAAGCTCGTGGAACGAGCGCTTGGGGAACGTGTCGATTTGTTGGATGAGGGATTGGAAACGTTTAAGCGATATTATGGCGAGCATTGCGCTGAACGGACGAAACCCTACGAGGGGATTTTACCTCTTTTGACAGAGTTGCGCAAGCGGGGAATTAAGACGGCGGTGCTATCCAACAAAGCTGATTTTGCCGTGAAGAAGTTGGCGGAAGAATATTTCCCCAACCTATTGTTGATGGCGGTGGGTGAAAACGAGGAGGCAGGCATTCGCAAAAAACCTGCTCCTGATTCTTTGTTCGCCGTGATGAAGGCGCTCCATTCTGCGAAGGAAGATACGCTGTATGTCGGGGATTCCGAGGTGGACGTGCAGACGGCGAAAAACGCAGGCGTGGACTGCTTATGTGTGACTTGGGGATTCCGTGATAGGGAATTTTTACAAG
>CAZBQP010000138.1:0-3241 GCA_964494075.1 uncultured Clostridia bacterium | reverse complement strand
GTGTATAAGGGGGATAAGGTCGAATACGCATATGACGATAAGGAATTGGACGAAAAGATTGAAAAAGTGGGCAAAGGTTGCCAGCTTCAGCGTTACAAAGGACTTGGCGAAATGAACGCCGATCAGCTTTGGGAAACGACGATGAATCCTGCCACGAGAAACCTCATTCAAGTTACGGTGGAAGACGCCGCACAAGCGGAACGTATGATCACCAAGCTTATGGGGGATAAGGTGGAAGGCAGAAAGGAATTCCTTGCGAAATACGCAAACTTTGATAAGCGAGACGGCTTCATAGAAAGAAGAAAGAAGACGGAAGGAAAGACGGAGGAGGAATAATAAGATGGCGAGAAAGAAAAAAGAAGAACCTATCCGTGTAGAGCCGACCGGGCAATTATTCGTAGAACCTTTGGAGAAAGTATTACACGCTTCCATGCTTCCCTACGCAGAATTCGTTATTCTCGATCGAGCTTTGCCTCGTGTCGAAGACGGTTTGAAACCCGTACAAAGACGTATTTTGTACACCATGAAAGAAATGGGCTTAACACCTGATAAGCCGCATAAAAAGTGCGCGCGTATTGTCGGTGACTGCATGGGTAAATATCATCCTCACGGGGATAGCTCTGTATATGACGCCATGGTGCGTATGGCGCAGGACTTCAACATGGGTAAAACCCTCGTTGACGGCCACGGGAACTTCGGTTCGGTTGACGGCGATCCTGCCGCAGCAATGCGTTATACGGAAGCAAGAATGCAGCCTTTGGCGCTTGAAATGCTCCGTGATATTGACAAACAGACGGTTACGTTTTCACCCAACTTCGACGACAGTTTGGAAGAACCGGACGTATTGCCCGGACGTTTCCCCAACTTGCTCGTCAATGGCGCTTCGGGGATTGCCGTCGGCTTGGCAACGAACATTCCCACACACAATTTGGAAGAAGTTATCAACGGCGTGGTGGCATATATCGACAATCCTGCCATTTCTCTTGAAGAAATGATGGAATATATTCCTTGCCCCGATTTCCCTACGGGCGGTTTGATTATCGCCAACGAGCTTATTCAGGCGTATAAGACGGGGCGCGGCAAGATTACCGTGCGTTCTAAAATCACAGCCGAAAAAACAGACAACGGTAAAACGAATCTCATCATCACTGAGCTTCCTTATCAAGTCAACAAGGCGCAACTCCTCAGAAAAATCGTTGATTTAAGAGAAGACAAGAAAGAGGAACTTGCCGGTTTGGATTTTGTTGCGGACGAATCTGACAGAACGGGGATGCGTGCCGTCATTCGAGTGAAGAAGGACGCCGACGTAGACGCCATTTTGAAATGTCTGTATAAATACACCGATTTGGAAGTTACCTTCGGGATCAATATGGTCGTGATTGCTGACGGAAAGCCTCAACAACTCGGTTTGATGGATATTATTCGTCATTACGTTGCGTACCAGCAGAAGGTCATCAAACGCAAAACGCTTTTTGATTTGGAACAGGCGGAAGCCCGTTGTCATATCTTGGAAGGGTTGATTATCGCCGTGCAAAATATCGACGAAGTCATCGCCATCATCAAGAAATCCGAAAGCACGGCGGATGCAAGAACGAAATTGATGGCGCGTTTTGAAATTTCTAAAATTCAGGCGCAAGCCATTCTTGATTTGAAGCTTGCAAGATTAACGAAACTTGAAATTTATAAACTTGAGCAAGAACTTAAGGAGCTTCTCAAGCTTATCAAAAAGCTCAAGGCAATCGCTAAGAGTGGTGAATTACAGTTGCAGGTCGTAAAAGAAGAAATTACACAGATCAAGCAAGCGTATCCTTCCCCGAGAAAATCCCGTTTGGTATTTACGAGAGAGGAAGCGGATGAGCTTGTGGTTGCGTCAACCGAAAAGAAACCCGGGGTGCCCTGTATGCTTGCGTATACGGCGGACGACCGATTTAAGGTGTTGACAGGAAAGGCGATAGATGCTCTTGAAAAGTCTTTGGAAGGCAAGTTTAAGCCCCATTTGGTGGCGCTTCATCTTCTGAATACCCTTTCGGACAAGCGCATTTTTGCCTTTACAAACTACGGAAATTGTCATAAGTTGGATATTTCCGATCCCGAGTTGGAATGTTCGTTAAGCGCAGAGGGGGTCACCCTCAAAGATCTCTCCCCCGACGCCGAACAAGGCGAAAAGGTGGTGGCGCTCTTTGAAGTGGGTGAGCGTATGCCTTACGGTAGTCTGCTCTTCTTCACCAAGAAGGGTATGATTAAGAAAACGGACTGGTCGGAATACGAACAGCGCAAGGACAGCTTCCAGGCGGTCAAGGTCAACGAAGAGGACGAGGTTATCAACGTTGAGGAAGATACGTTGGAAGAAGATACCATCATTATGGTCACCAAAGAAGGGTTATGTTTGAATGCGTTGAAGAACGATATTCCCACCCAAGGCAGAATTGCTGCTGGCGTGAAAGGAATTATGCTCCGTGAGGGTGACGAAGTCGTATTGATGAAACAGATCAACGGCGAAGGTGAAATCATCATTGCAACGACGGAAGGCAAATTCAAGCGAGTAATTTCTTCGCAGATTGAACCGAGCAAACGCTATAAGAAAGGCTCGATGATCGTAAGCTTGAAAGAGGGGGCGAGTGTGCTTTGCGCATCGTACGTCACCGTTCCGTATATGCTTGCGGTGGAAGAGAAGAACCACGTCGTGAGCGAACTTTCCAGCGAGGACATCTTTATTTCCGTACAGAGTGCAAGAGCCAAGAAATTATCCCGTTATGCGGAAGATTCCGTGATCAAAGTGATTCCTCTGCCCTATAAAAAGGGAAATAATTAGAGAAAATCAGGGATAAACCACAAAAAACCGACATAGTATAGTTTGTAACCTATTCAGGGAGGTCGGTGATTTTGTGGGAATATATTGAAGAACGAGCAATTAAATGCGCGGAGTATATCGTGGAGACGGGTTGCACCGTTCGGGCGTGTTCCGCGCATTTTAACGTGAGTAAATCTACGGTACATAAAGACGTTTCCGAGCGTCTTCGTTATATTGATTTGGAACTGTATGAGAAAACACGGAAAATCTTGAACTTTAATTTGAGCGAACGCCACATTCGCGGTGGCATCGCAACCAAAGAAAAATATGAATCGAAATCAAGGCATAAACAGTAATAAAAGGAAATCACGGTTTGTAAAAATCGTGGTTTTTTTCATAAAAATAAAAGGAATTTTCAGTAAGCACTTGTATTTTGTCGAAAAATGTGGT